>NYTQ01000090.1 GCA_002683585.1 Cryomorphaceae bacterium | reverse complement strand
ATTGCAACGGGTACCATTGTACATGCGGGAAAACGAACCCATCTTTGGCAAGTAGATATTAGAGAGGAAGGAACAGACAAACTCGCTTGTTCTGGCAGATTAACGGTTATGATAATTGATATTTAAAAATGTCGATGGACCTTTTGGCATATCGCATACCCAATGACTCATCTGTTGAGGAGCTTGGAACATTTAAAGTAATGAAGAACGGTGTCCAAAAATCGACAGTGTTTGTCGTATCAAATTTTTACGACACTAAGCAACTTGTGTTTGAACCGAATGAAAAAGCACAGTTCGACCCTCTTGATTATGCATTACATTTGAATGAGCAACAACCGATATCCATATCTAAAGAGCGCTACATCCAGCAAGGAAGACTTGCGCTAAAGCTGATGCCTCAAAAGGGCATAGAAAAGGTTGTATTGTCTCGAATCAAGACCGCTACATTCGATACAGATAAATATTGGAATTTATACACAAAACTTTGTACGTCCTACCCAAAAGCGTTTGTCTATCTTATATCTTCACCTCACTTTGGNACATGGATTGGTGCAACTCCTGAAANACTATTAGAAAGTAAGGGAGATATAGCAAAAACAATGTCTCTTGCAGGAACAAAAGAGGTTTCTAAAGAACTTGAGTGGAGCACAAAAGAACGACAGGAGCAGNAATTTGTAACAGAATATATTGCGCGTGAGCTAAAGAATCAAGGAACTAATGACATCAACATTAACGGTCCATACACCGCAAAGGCGGGAAATATTGAGCACCTGCGCAGTGATATTACATTTGACCTAAACAAAAAGNNTCCNATGGATATTGCAATTGGGCTTCATCCTACCCCCGCGGTTAANGGTGTTCCAAAAGAGCAAAGTAAACAACTCATAAAAGAAATAGAACTTGAGGGTTCAAATCAAGATAGAAGNATTTACACAGGNTTCATAGGTTTGGCATCAGANACCTACAGTAAGCTTTATGTAAACTTACGCTGCTGTCAGCTCACAAAGAATAATGCTCACATATATGTAGGTGGAGGCTACACCCTTCAATCGGATGTAGAAAGTGAGTGGGAAGAAACAGAAAGGAAGAGCGAAACACTCACTAGAATTTTTGATTTATTGTAGATTTGCAAACGATGAAAATTAGCAATAAGCCCATAGTGCAAAAAATAATTCAAGAATGCATTAATCACGGTGTCAAACACGTCGTTTTTTCTCCAGGCTCTAGAAATGCACCTTTTGCTATCTCTTTTGATACGCATCCTGATATCGAAACACATGTGATTCATGACGAACGTGCTGCCNCATTTTATGCATTGGGAATGTCACAAACCCTTCAGCAAACCGTTGCATTATGTTGTACCTCAGGATCAGCCGTCCTAAACTACTACCCTGCTATATCGGAAGCTTTTTACAGAGAACAGCGNCTNTTANTTTTATCCGCAGACCGTCCAAAACGTCTAATCAATAAGGGNCATGGACAAACCATTATGCAGGATAATGTATTTGGTAAGCACGTAAAATCATCACTTTCGGTTGAAGACTCAAATACAAATANNAAATATGAATCTGTAACAGCCTTTTTTNAAGAAATGCAGGTGAAGCCTTATAGACCCATGCATCTGAACATTCATCTTGAAGAACCATTATATGGCGTTTCTCAAAGAGATTTTAAACAAAATACAGCTGGTAATCAAGCAAAAGACAATGCTAAGGTGTTTACGCTCACAAAAGAGGAGATTCAAAACTTTGGAGACAAAAAAATACTCGTTCTTTGCGGACAAGGCAGTAAAGATNCGATTTTAAAAAGAGCAATTGTTGACTTNAATAAAAATTCAAATGTTGTTGTGCTTAACGAAAACACCTCAGGAATTAACGACAGCTCATTTGTAAATTGCATAGACCGGACACTGAACTCAATCACTGCTAAAAACGAAAAAAGATTTATCCCCGATATACTTATTTCTATTGGTGGAGCAATCGTTTCGAAAAGAATTAAATCCTTTTTTATCAATAATCCTCCGAAACAGCATATCGCAATNAATAGAAGCAATATTGGCATCGACTTNTTTTTGAGNTTAGATCAACATTATGAATGCCATCCTGCAGNTTTTTTTNCGNTCCTCAACAAAAAAGCAACACTACTCAACAGCAAAAACTTTAAAGCTACTTGGAATCAGCTTGATTATCAGATAAAGGATAGNATACCTGGNTTTTTTACAAAGAAACAACAAGATACAGACTTAGANGTGTTTCATTCNCTTTACCAAACNTTNCCTGAAAAATGCACCTTGCACCTCGGAAACAGCTCCGTTGTTCGTTACATGCAGTTATTTGACCCTGTTCCCAATGTGCAGTATGAATCAAATAGAGGAACCAGTGGAATAGACGGCTGTACGAGCACTGCAATAGGAAGTGCAATGGCTAGTCCGGGCACACAACATGTTTTTATTAGCGGGGATGTTTCATTCATTTATGATAGTAACGCCCTGTGGATCGATCCATTCCCGATCAATTTAAAAATAGTGGTAATCGATAATAAAGGAGGAGGGATTTTTAAAATCATCGATGGCTCTAAAAGCTCCAATCAGCTCGAACGATATTTTGAAGCCAAGCATACTACGAATACTGCTGAGATCGCAAAGAGTTTTGGTTTACGCGTGCATACCGCGAAAGAAAAGATAGATTATCAAGAAAACATTATAGCTTTTTTTCAGGATGAAAAAGCACAAGTATTGGTTCTAGAAACAGATTCTAATGAAAACCCAAAGGAGTTGGAACGGTTTTTTAAACATTTAAAAAATGACTGATTATCTCGAAATATTCATGTTTTGGGAAGGATGGATATACCTGTTAATTCTTTCTGTTTTAGAGATCGTCTTGGGGATTGACAACATTCTTTTCATAAGTATCGTGACCGAAAAGCTAGAACCGCTGGACCAAAGAAAAGCCAGGAATATTGGATTATCCATTGCGCTAATTCTCAGACTAGCATTACTTTCAGTAGTATCGATTCTTATGAAACTCACTGACCCTTTATTTACAATATTCGACAAACCTATCAGCACGCAAAGCCTCATTCTTTTGTTTGGTGGGTTATTTCTTATTTACAAATCTGTGGCGGAAATGCACAAGAACATCAACGATGAGCATGATGCACAAAACAAGAAAAAAAAAGGACTCCTGAATATTATAGGTCAAATCGTTATTATCGATTTGATTTTCAGCTTTGATTCAATTATTTCTGCTGTAGGCATGACTAATGGAGTTGGTTCTGAAACCAATTCAGATCCAATGGCCATTATTGTTTTTGCCATTATTATATCAATGTTCGTTATGATTGCTTTCGCAAAGCAAATTGGCGACTTTATTTCAAGCCGACCAACTATAAAAATGATTGCTTTAAGCTTCCTTGTNGCGGTTGGAATCCTTCTTATTTCAGANGCCTTNGGNCANCATTTCCCGAAAGGGTATATCTATTTTGCCTTGGCCTATGCCCTTGTCGTTGAAATGCTCAATATACGTATGCGAAAGAATAAGCTTAAAAAATATGGACAAAAAAAAAGCTGAGCTGATTCTCCAATTGGACAAACATGAAGATGCGCATGAAGCTTATGAAGCACTTTTGTTTCAGCTCAAGACCTCTATGCTGAACCAGGGAATAATTCCAAAGGTTCTACGCAAAAGACAAGAGCGCTTATCCACATTGCATGAGGCTTATTCATTTCTTGAAAAAATTGATTCTATAGNATTTGAACCATTAGAATTATCGGTTAAGGGAGAAGATTGGGAAACTCTTTTCTTAAGCTATGAAAAGAACAAAAGTAAATTCAAACGTGATCTAGCAATCGGNACAAATGCNNTTTCTTTAGCTNATGCANTAGACGGNTTNATTAANAATCANAAACTNTGGAGTGANCACTTTNTATTTGATTATANCCANATNAACCTNCCAACNCTTGGNAAAGAGATGGANAGNATGGANCTTTTNNGNCTTTTAAGNGCNNANAAANACACNGANCTNAANCAGACTTCCTGAAGAANTNCTTAAAGAATTCGGTAGGGTNTTAAAAAATCTTGAGGCTGAAAAATAAAATTAACGNCTTCCCGGACTATTCATTTGAGAGGTACTCTTGTTCTTAAATTCAATNTTCCCAAATTTATAATTNAACGTAAGAAAAACCCTTCGNGACATCCATTTGTAATACGCNACCTGCTGAAAGTTTTCTCTTACTGCATCCATGTAAAAAGATTGTTGGTTAAATAAATCAGAAACCCGCAGACCAAAAGCCATATTCCCCTTCAAAAATTTCTTATCAAAAGCAAGGTCAAATGTTCCCTTTCGTTGAACGGTTCCTTGAATCATTACACGTGGTCCGTTGTAACCGTAGCTCGCTTGAAAGCTTGCAGTCTTCTTCCAAAAGTCCAATACAGTATTAAACTTAGCTTTAACATAGGCTCCTGTCGTGTTAGATAGACCTTGCAGATCGGTATAATATTCTACTAGATTGCCGTTAAAAGAAGCTGTTGTCCTCCAAAACGGAAAAGGCTTGAACATCATAACTAGTTCGGCACCCAAGGCATTTGTACTGCTCAAATTCTGGTAGGTAATAGCACTTGTATTGTCCTCATAAAATTCTTTTACCCTAGTAATCACACCAACACTTCTGCGATAATACAAACTAGACGAAATTGAAAATGTTTTTTTCTCAAACGTATAGGCGAAATCAAATGAATGAATATATTCTGGCTGCAAATATGGATTGCCTCTTCTTAAATTAAACGGGTCAGCATAATTTGTAAATGGATTTAATTGACCTGCCCTTGCTCTTGATATTCTGCGGCTATAGCTTAAGCCAAGCTCATTACGTTCATTAAATGCGTACTTAATATGAGCGGAAGGAAATGCATTAAAATACGTATTAGGAATAGATGCACCTTCTGAAATCAACTCAGGAATTTGATATGCTTGCTCTAAACGCAAACCAAACTGATATTTGAATTTATCAATCTGCTGACCAAATATTCCATAAAGGCTAAAAATACGTTCATTGTAGCGGTAGTCGAAATTAGCCAATGTATCCTCTGTAAAGGCCTCAATATCCTGATCATAGGTTTCAGAAAAGGTACTGACAGATTGGTCACGAATAATACTTTTGGCACCAAACTCTACCCTTGAATTGATTTTAGGAAAGATATATTCGACGTCAAGCTGTATGGTATTAATGTTATTGGATTCGATATTCGCAAGCTGCTGCCGCAAAGTGTCATCTCCATTCAATATGGTATCTAGGGTGAAATAAGCTTCAGAATAATAGCCATTGATATCCTCATCGCCATACGATTGGTTGACATTAAACTGTAGCTTTCCTCTATCTTCCTTAAACGACCATTCATAATTTAACCCTAAATCGACATTCGATCTTTTCTTTGGGTCAAAGCTTGTTCTTCGCCAAAGACTGCTCGGAACCTCGGTGAATTCATAAAACGTATTCCATAAACTGCCTCTTCGCTCTCTTTTACCTAAGCTTAAATTGCCAAAAACACCAAGCTTATGGCGTTCTGATAGGCTTAAATCAATGCCCGCTCTTAAGGACTGAGAATTATTGAGGTCAGTACCTAATCTGCTTTGGTTCAATCGGACAATTGAGTCAGCTCCAACATTTTCGTAGATATCAGAAAATTTATTTCGATAACCACTGTAGGTTCTTCCATTATATGAAGAATATACATTGAGCTTATTGTTTCGGTAGTTCAATGATATATTGCCTTCAAAGATATTTCCCGACGACAAATCTCCAGAACCGACATTTGAAGAAATCGCACCATTCAGCCCTTTAAACAGACTTTTTTTCAGGACAATATTGATGATGCCAGAGGTTCCATCTGGATCATATTTTGCAGATGGATTTGCTACAATTTCTACACGCTCAATCGATCCTGCCGGAAGCGCATCTAGTAATGTTTTTCCGTTGCCCCCACTTAAGGAACTCGGACGACCATTGATTAAAATAATGACGGAACCATCACCGCGCATTGTGACTCCCCCATCTTCATCTACCTCAACTGAAGGAAGCCTATTCAGGACATCGTTTGCTGTTCCTCCGCGAACAGAAATATCCTGACCTACATTATAAATCTTTTTATCTATACCCGCTTTAAGCACATCAATTTGTGCTTTAACCTTCACCTCTTCTAAATTAAGTGTTGCATCAACCGCAAGCTGAATGGCGCCATAATCATGAGAAGTGCAAGCAATAGATTTAAAAGACGGAAGCTGCATGGTCATATAACCAACATTTGAAAGAGTCAAAATATATGTTGCATTACAATTCACATCGTTGAACTTGAATTGTCCTTGCTCATCAGCATACATGGCATTAATTAAGCTTGAATCATTCGCGTTCAACAGCTTAACAGTTGCAAATTCAATGGGAGAACCTGTCTCGGATAATACCTTTCCAGTAACCTCATGAATTTTATTTTGTGCAGAAAACACAAAAGGCACGAAAGCTAAAAAAAATAAGTAGCGGGACTTAACGCTCATTTTGACCTGAATATTTTTTCAGTACAATAGAGGCAATATGTCCACCAAAACCAAAAGTATTACTCATCGCATAATTTACAACCTTCGATCGACCTTCTCCTAATGGGAAATCAAATAAATTAGCAAAATCAGGTTCTATATTTTTTGTATTAATGGTAGGGGGAATAAAGTCTTCTTGAAGTGATTTGACACAAGCTATTGCCTCAATAGCCCCTGCAGCACCTAAAAGATGCCCAGTCATTGATTTTGTTGCAGAAATCGTAACATTGGAGTCGTCTCCAAATACACGCTGAGCAGCTATCAATTCTGAACGGTCACCGAGAGGAGTTGACGTTGCATGCATATTTATATGATCAATATCATTCGGACCTATTCCTGCCTCCCGAAGCGCTTCTTTCATACCTAGGACTGCCCCTTCTCCTTCAGGGTGCGTACCTGTTAGATGATAGGCATCAGCTGCCATTCCTCCACCGACAATCTCTGCGTATATTTTAGCACCTCTTTTGATGGCATGTTCATACTCTTCGACAATTAATGATCCTGCGCCCTCTCCCATCACAAATCCATCGCGCTCAACATCAAAAGGCATTGAGGCAGATTCAGGGGTATCATTCTTAGTTGAAAGCGCTCTGGCAGAAGCAAAACCACCCATAGAGGCTTGATTAATTGCTGCTTCTGAACCTCCGCTTATAATGAGGTCTGCCTTGTCCCATTTAATATAGTTAAAGGCTTCTATCAAAGCTGTATTTGATGTAGCACAAGCGGATACTGGGCAGAAATTAACGCCTTGTAGACCATACTTGATAGATAAAATCCCTGAAGCTATATCCACTAATATTCTAGGGATGAAGTAAGGGGTGAATCTAGGTGTACCATCCCCTTCACAAAACTCAGTCATTTGATCCTGAAAGGTCTGAATCCCTCCATTTCCTGAACCCCAAATGACTCCAACTCTCGTTTTATCAACCTCGTCGAAGTTAATCGCTGCGTCTTTTACAGCTTGATCTGTTGAAACCAATGCATATTGACTAAATGGATCATATTTACGCACCTCCTTTCTATCAAAATGATCTAGAGGATCAAAATCTTTAAGCTCACAAGCAAATTTAGCTTTGAACTTTCCCGTTTCAAACTTTGTAATTGGACCAGCACCGCTTTTTCCATTCTTCAACCCATCCCAAAATGAATCTATCGTCTCTCCAATTGGAGTCAATGCTCCAAGTCCCGTTATTACAACTCTCCTCATTATCGATCTAGGTTTACTTTATCGTATTCGTTATTCTGTATAATTTCTATAGCTCTCTTTAAAATCTCATTAGAGTCATTATAAATTTGATAAAACTCATTGGTATTCCATAGGTTCCTCGCCAAATAAGCCTTCAATCGGAGCTTTATCGCTTCCTCACTAATGGCATACTCTTCTTCATCTTTTTTCAGCGTTTTATCTTCTTTACTGACATAGCTAAAAAATTCCTTCATAAATGCTTCATCACAGCTAAAGTCTGCCTTAAACTTTTTAAAGCTCGGATACTTTTGGAGCAACGACTTTCTATTTTCATCTGTGTAAGAATAAGAAAATGTATTTAAAAAACCACCTCTCAATAGTTCTGAATAGTAATCTGAATTTCCAGTTGTATCTAAGGGCACAAAGAAATCCGGCATGATTCCTCCACCTCCAAAAACAGTTCTATTTGTAACCAAAGTTTTAAATACATTTTCTTATTCTTATACAGATGA
>NYTQ01000089.1 GCA_002683585.1 Cryomorphaceae bacterium | reverse complement strand
TTGAGAGCTTAAAAACATTACTTAGCCTGAACGAGGAACAGATAGAAAAAATTTCTAATATCCTAGAAGGAATCAACCAAAAGAATAGTCAGGTTTCCGATATGAATCTCATTCAAGAGGATAAAGATGCTATCCTTGAGCGCAACCAACAAGCTAAAGCAGCTATGATTGTTGCCGTTCTGAATGAAGAACAAAAAGTAATTTATCTGGAAAGCGTAAATTAATACGTTCGCTTCCTTGTGATTTTAAAAACCGTAATTCAGAGAATTGCGTCTTTTGATTTCTACTCATTTTTGCAATACTATTTGTTTATAAGTGTTCATTGTCTTTTGATTTTTGGAACATCTCTTGTATATCTTTGAATAAAGCATCTACAATGAGTCAATATATCACCCTAATTTTATTCAGTTTATCCTTAGCTATTACCTCTTGCGGTCAGGAAAACCGGAATCAAACCATAGCAGAACTATCTAGCCAAGAGAAATCTATAAAAGCCTTTTCGATTGATGATTTTCTTACGAAGAATCAAAAACTTGAGACGCTGACTGACTCTATATTTGAATCTCTAAACAAAAAACAACGAATTTCTCAGCTCATTATGCCAGCAGCAGGCAAATATGGCAAGCCGCACGAAACAATTAATGGACTCATAAAGGATAGCCTCATAGGTGGCATTTTAATGCTCAATGGTACTGTCGAACAATTTACAACTTGGATTCAGGCGTTCAACACCCTAAATCAATCACAAGGAAATCTACCTTTCCTGTATAGCGCAGACGCTGAGCCTAGTCTAGTAAACAGAAAGATTATGGGGTCAACACCTGTGAAAAAAGCAAATGAAATTGACTCCATACAAGAAGTCGAATCTGTAACACAAAAGATTAGTTCCGACCTCAATAAAATTGGTATTAATTATAACTTCTCTCCTGTTGTAGATATGTCGCCGAATTCAACTGTTGGCTATAGAAGCTTTGGTAAAAATCCTGAAAACATCATTCCTTGGTCTAATCAATTTATACAAACCACGCAACAAAACAATATCATTGCTACTGCAAAACATTTCCCAGGACACGGATTGGTTTCAGGAGACACGCACAAATCGTTACAGGTAATCAATGGCCCACTTAAAGAGATTCAAAACTATCCTCCTCTTATTAAAAACGGCGTGCTTTCCATTATGGTAGCGCACATTGCCATAGAAAACAACAAGATATTTTCTACCGATGGGCTTCCATCTACTTGCTCAAAAAAGGTCGTACATGATTTACTTCGTGATAGCTTAAAATTCGAAGGGCTCATTGTCACAGACGCAATGAATATGGGAGGAGTTAGAAACGTTCCGAATAACAACACGAAAGCAATAGCTGCGGGGTGCGACATATTACTCATGCCTGCCGATGCAAGAAAGGCACACGGAGAGCTCATGATGGCTTATGATGACAGTGAAATGAAGGAAACGGTTAATGCATCTGTTAAACGCATCATAAGGATGAAAATCTGTCTGGGATTACTTTAAATACAAATCAACAAGCCCTTCAGGCGCATTGATGAGCATTTCTTTTTTCGGCGCATCAATTGAGATGAGCAAGCCCTCAAAAACTGGTAAAAGGATCTCAGAACCATTATGATCTACCACGAATAAGGGATTGCCTTTTTGCTCTAAAACCTCTACGAGCATACCTAAAGCTCCCTTTTGCTGATCCAATACTTTGTAACCAATCAACTCGTGACCTAAAAATCTTGTTTCATCCACCACTTGAAGCTCAGAGGAAGCTATGTATACCTTTTTATCAATCAAGGTTTTTGCATTAGCTTCTGTATCAACCCCTTCGAAATGAAGCGCTACAAAACCTTTATTCTTAAGCTTAAATGACTTGATAAAGAATGGGGTAAAAATACCATCAAGTTCAATGAAAATTGACTTCAAATGTGCATATGCGCTTGGATTAGAAACATCCATATACAAAGAAACTCCACCTTTGTATCCGTGGAGTTTCACAATTTTACCAATATATGACTGATCTTTTAGATGCATATTCTGCTATTCTGCAGCAGCGTCTTTTTTATCGTCATCTGAAGCTGGTGCTTCTTCTGTTGTAGCTTCGGCAGCTGGTGCTTCTTCTGTTGCAGCTTCGGCAGCTGGTGCTTCTTCTGTTGCAGCTTCGGCAGCTGGTGCTTCTTCAACAACTTCAGGTTCAGGCGTATTCTTTGCGATGATCGCCGCAGCCCTTGCTTCGTTTGCTTCTTTTTCTAATTTTAGTTTATCCGCTTTGGATTTCTCAGAGCTCTTATCTAAATCAGAAGCTTTCTTAGNGATTTTAGCTTCTTTTTCAGACAACCATGCAGAAAATTTCTTTTCAACATCAGCCTCTGTTAGCGCACCTTTCAAAACACCTTTTAACAGATGATTTTTGTACATAACGCCTTTGTACGACAAAATGGCTCTAGCTGTATCAGACGGCTCAGCACCTTTTTGAAGCCAGCTTAGTGAACTNTCAAAGTTCAGCTCAATAATCGCTGGATTTTTTGTAGGATCGTATGTTCCTAATTTTTCAATGAATCTACCATCTCTTTTAGATCTGCTATCTGCAGCTACAATGTGAAAGAATGGTTTTCCTTTTTTTCCGTGTCTTTGAAGACGAATTCGTGTTGACATAATTGTTACAATTTGGGGTNCAAAACCCCGGTTTATAAATGTTTAAGGGTGCAAAGATACCAACAAAAACCAATTGGACAAANTTTNANGCNNTNANAANNCAAAANNACANACAATNACANNTAAAAANNGATAGTTTTTTTGTTTGGCATAATTTATGATATTTGCAAAGAAATTAAATAACTATGAAAATATTTACACTTCTATTTGCTTTTTTACTATTGGCTTCGACTTCCATCGCTCAAGACAATAAGTCACAATCTATCTTGGACAAGCTTTCAAGCTCAATGAAAAACCTAAAGACGTTTTATGTTGAATTCAATGCCAATATTAAAAATACATCTACTGGAGTAAATGAGAGTGAAAAAGGAAAAGGTTGGGTAAAAGGCAATAAATATTTTGCAACATACGGAGACATCACTTTACTTTCTGACGGTAAAAAGACTTGGACAGTAATTAATGAGGAGCAATCTGTTTATGAATCCTTTGCAAGTGATGACGAGGAAAGTATGAATCCAAAAAAGCTAATGACTATTTGGGAAAACGGCTTCAAAAACAAATACGAAAAAGCGAGTACATTTAATGGTGAAAATGTTCACGTCATTAAACTTTATCCTACGAATCCTGACGACGCGGATTACCATACAATCCTCTTATATGTAACCGTTAAAATGAATGAGTTAAAAAAGGCGGTAATGAAAACAAACGATGGAACGACAATGACCTATCACTTGACTAAATTTATTAGCAACAAAGAAATTGCTGACAGTAAATTTATTTTTAACAAGACAAAGTATCCTGGATTTGCAGTAATAAGAGATTAGGCTCCTCGCTTCATTGCACGATCCATCTCTCTCTTGTCATCTTTTAATTTTAGGTCCTGCCTCTTATCGTGCGTCTTCTTCCCTGTTGCGCAGGCAATAAGAACCTTCAACCATCCCTTCTCTGACAAAAATAGCTTCACAGGAATAAGTGCGTTCCCTTTTGTCTTGAGAAACTTTTCAATCTTCAAAATTTCTTTGGCGTTTAGCAGTAACTTTCTGTCGATGCGCGGTTTGTGATTGTTATAGCTTCCGTTTTCATATTCCGCTATATACATATTTCGTATAAAAACCTCTCCGTCAGAAAAGACACCATAAGCTTCCATAATACTTGCTTTTCCATTGCGGATACTCTTAATCTCAGTACCCTTTAGCTGAATTCCTGCAGTGTATTGTTCGAGCAAATGATACTCAAACTTGGCCTTTTTATTTTGTATGTTTAACGCTTTCTTCGACATTTCAATTCAAAGTTACACATAGAAAGTGAAACGCCTAAAAATAAAACAAGGAGAAGATTGAAAATGATTAATTTTAGGGCGTGCAAATTTCTTCAAAAATTTTAGATACCGCCGTTGAACAGCTATCCTCACTTCCGGGAATCGGAAGAAGGACGGCCTTGAGATTGGCTTTACATCTACTACAACGAGATGAGCTTGAAATTCACGACTTTGCACAATCCATTATAGACCTCAAGCTTAAGGTTTTACATTGCAATCAATGTGGAAATATATCAGACCAAGAAACTTGTGATATTTGCCTTAATCCAAATAGAAATGAAAGAATCGTTTGTGTCGTTGAAGACATCAGAGATATCATTGCTATNGAGGCAACAGGGGCATATAAAGGCAGNTATCATGTATTAGGNGGGGTAATTTCCCCTATGGATGGNATTGGTCCAAGCGACNTAAATATAGCGCCGCTTTTGACACGTGTAGCAAACAAAGGAATTGATGAAATCATATTTGCCTTAAGCCCAACAATGGAGGGAGANACCACTAATTTTTATCTATTTAAAAAACTAAAAGGCAGCTCCATTCTAATCACCACATTATCAAGAGGTGTATCNGTCGGTGCTGAGCTACATTATGCGGATGAATTGTCCCTCGGGAGATCAATTTCACAAAGACAAAAATACGATCAATGATAAAATCAATTTTAACAGCTATATGTGTTGTTACCCTCACATCGAGTGCGCTTTACAGCCANAGTAAAAGATATGTNGCTACGGCAATTATGAAATCAAGTATCGTAGATTATGTACATGCCATTGACAGCAACATTGTACTTATTGACTTTATGAAGGTTAAAAAAAGCAAGCGTAATGAAAACTTTGAAAAAGTTTCAGGCCTAATTCTTTCTGGAGGAAGAGATGTACATCCGTCGACCTATGGAAGAAAGGATAGCTTAAAAATTTGTGTCACGCACAAAAAAAGGGATGAAGTAGAGCTATATATGATTAAAGAAGCACTGAAAGACTCCCTACCCATCCTTGGAATATGTAGGGGACATCAAATTTTAAATGCCAGCCTAAATGGAGATCTTTACCAAGATTTACCTACTGAATACAAAGCCGACAAAGCGGTTGTGCACAGAGACCCTGCAGAACGCAATTACGTTTATCATCCCATTGAACTAGATGCATCAAGCGAATTGCTTCGGCTTTATGGAGATGCTAATTTTGAAGTAAACAGTTTTCATCATCAGGCAGTAAAAGTTCATGGTGAAGGGATGAAAATAGTTGCCCATGCCCCAGATGGACTAAATGAAGCATCGGAATGGGCAAAAGGCCTCGATGATAGATGGATTATAGGAGTTCAATGGCACCCTGAAAAAATGTATCAAAAAGAACCTGCCCACCTNAATATCATGAGAGATTTCTTATTACATCTTCAACCTTAATTTTTCAGTTTGTAACAATCGGATGTAATCGTAAAACATTAGTGTTTTAAACAGAAACCGTTAAAATAAAATCTGTATATTGCGCCAAAGAACAACCACAAGAATAATCAAGTACCTTTTAGCTTTATGAAAGAAAAATTTGAACTAGAATACCTACTTAAAACATCATTACGCGTTTTGGACAATATGATTGGGTCCCCNAGTGGATTATCTGAATGGTTCGCAGACAATGTGACNGTAAGAGATGATATGTATTCATTTGAATGGGACGGAGCAATTGAAAAAGCACGTCTTTTAACGAGAAAAATGAATTCCAAAATGAAGTTCAAATGGGTTGAAGATGAAGAAAATGAGGACGATTATTATTTCGAAATGAACATTGACATCGACCCTATGACAGGTATTGCCTCATTGAAAATTGTAGATTTCGGGTTTCCCGAAGATATAGAATCTGCTAAAATGCTTTGGGAGCAACAGATTAATGATTTGAAAAGAATCATTGGCGCATAGTACTGGTCTAGAGGCGGGTAAAATATAATTCAAAAGGAATATAGCTTTGTTGCCAAGACTTTATCTTTTTAGTTTAAGATCCTTTATAGGTCCATTTATATTGACCTTAGTCNTTTCNATTTTTATTTTAATNNTACAGTTCTTTTGGGTTTACATTGACGANNTAATGGGCAAAGGAATTGAAATCATTATTATTCTNGAGCTTTTNTTTTATGTCTCAGCTAGTCTNATTCCANTGGCNCTTCCCNTATCNATANTGATNTCNTCGCTGATGACNTTTGGTAATTTCTCNGAGAACAATGAGCTNACCGCACTAAAATCNAGCGGANTATCATTNTATAAAATAATGAGGCCNTTNACCATNTTTGTCATNGGCCTTGCAATNTTTACTTTTTATTTNTCCAACTATGTAATACCNGTTGCCAATCTAAAATGGCATNCNCTNATNTATGANATTCAAAACACNAAAATATCNAGCCTTATAAAACCTGGAGCNTACACNAAAGANATTGACGGCTATGCCATAAAAGTTGGCTCAGGATCAAATGGACGTTATAAAGATGTAATCATTCATGACCACACGACACCCACAGAAATTAAAACAATAAAAGCAGAAGAAATAAGGATTTACAAGTCAACCAATTCACTTTATTTATTTCTTGAACTCATCAATGGAAACGTATTTGAAGAACTTGATATCCAAAATCCAATATTCTTNCCNGACGGTAAGGTGCAAAACAGAACACATCTAAATCGACCNTCNCGACTTTCNACATTTAAGAAAGCCACTTACAAGATAAATGTTTCTGGTTTTTCACTNCAGCGAACAGACAGCGATATTTTNAAGGATAAATACGAAATGTTAAATGTCTTCCAAATCAGCAATGCCATGGACTCATTGGAAATCAAGGAGGAGAATATGCAAAATGCGTATGAGCAGGCAAATAAAAGGTCTGGGACAATCTTTAACCTAAAAAACATAGANGACGACGAAGACACCTTACAAATTAGTCCAGACATGCGTGCGATTCAAATTGCTGCTATTGGGGACCTTCAGCTCGAAAGCATCCATACGAAACTTGTCGACCAGCTGAGAAGAAAAAATACAAATCTCAAAAACCAAATTAATTATCTCTCAACCATAATGAAAGAAGAGACNAANTATTGGATTGAATTTCACAGGAAATTTGCACTCTCTTTTACTTTAATTGTACTCTTCTTTATTGGCGCTCCTTTNGGCTCAATTATTAGAAAAGGAGGATTTGGTGCACCNGTTGTTGTTGCGGCAATTATATTCATGATTTACTTTTCCATTATCACAACAGGAGAAAATCTAGTGCAATCCTATGTAATATCGCCCTTTACAGGGATGTGGATGGCATGTATCATATTCACCCCGATTGCTATCCTACTTTCTAGAAGTGCTGCAAAAGATTCGATTCTTTTCTCAAAAGAAAATTGGATTAAAGTTTTCAAAATAAAACNCAAGAAAGATGAACCTGCTGATTCTTAGCCACAAACCGCCATACCCTATTGTAGACGGTGGATGCCATGCAATGGATCGCTTTGTTCGGGACCTTTTGAAAACATTTCCTTCGGCAAAAGTTCATTACCTGTGTATTGCTACACAAAAACACCCATTTCAAGCAGATGAAATACCCAAAGACCTAAGTAAACATATTTCATTTTCTTCTGTAGAAATATCAACCCGAATCAATCCATGGACTGCATTNATNCATGTACTAAAGAATAAGTCATACCACATAAGCCGATTTAAACAAAGCCCTATTCTCGAAAAAATTGTGGCCATAACAGAAAAAGAAAGCTTGGATTATATCTTTTTTGAAAGTATTTTTTGTGGTGCCTACATAGATGAAATAATGTCTCTTTCACAAGCAAAACGNGTTTTAAGGGCGCATAATGTTGAGCATCTGATTTGGGAAAAGCTTTCCTTAAATTCAAAAAATCCATTGAAGAGGTGGTACCTGAGTCATTTATCGAAAACCCTTCGTTCCTTTGAGCTCAACTTTGTTTCCAAGAACGATCACGTATTTTCTATANCTCCAAGTGACAATCATTACTTTAAAAATAATGGTGTTCAGCAAACAAACTATATCCCNGTCTCAATGCAAGGGAAAGAGTCAAAGGCACTAAAATCAAACGCTATATGTTTTTTGGGCGCCTACAATTGGATGCCAAATAAAGAAGGCTTGCTTTGGTTTTCTAATGAGGTTTTTCCTGCATTACTTCAGCAGCATCCTGCCCTTATACTGAATGTAGCAGGAAGCTTTTCAGAGGAAATAAAGGNACTAAGAAATAAAAAACAGATCGTATTACACGGGTTTGTNCCTTCNTCCAAAGCATTTATTTCAAAACATGGTATTTTTATAGCCCCCATACTTTCTGGATCAGGCATAAAGATGAAGGTATTGGAAGCCATGTCTCTAGGTGTGCCATGCGTATTGAGNGCACATGCAGCAGAAGGCCTTGATTTACCAGAAATAATTCCGGTTTGCCATAACAATGAAGACTTTATTAAGCAGGTATCCTTACTTTTACAAANTGAGGACCTAGCACGAAAAGTTGGTGCAGAAGGCTTAAATTANATTAAAGAAAACTACGCGTCTGGGTTAGTCTCAAAAAAAATAAAAGACATCCTAACAAAGGCGTAAAGAAAATACTGCGTTTGATCAACCTACTATATCTCGCTCCTGCCCTGCTACTTCTTCCAGTATGTTATACATACCTCATCTATCCATTAACGCTGGTTCTTNTGTCAAAAAACAAAGACAGCAACACATTGAATTATGATAAAGAGGATCTGCCGATGCTCTCCATCATCATGGCAGCGCATAATGAAGAGCTAATCTTAAGAAAAAAACTCGATAGTATATTTTCTTCCGAATACCCAAAAAATAAACTCGAACTACTGATTGGTACCGATTGCTGCAATGATTCTACTGATGATATTATTGCAAGCTATAAAGTCGAACACCCGGAAATCCAACATGTTATTTTCAAAGAGCGCAGCGGTAAGGTTAGGATTGTCAATCAACTTGTTCAAAAGGCCAATAATGAAATATTGGTGCTCACCGATGCCAATGTCCTGTTTTCAAAAAACACCCTATTTGAGCTAGCGAAGCATTTTAAAAACAAACAAATCGGCCTTGTTGACTCACATATGAAACATTACGGACTGAGTGAGACGGGTATCTCATTTCCTGAACAGAGCTATATTTCACTAGAGGTTCAACTAAAAGATGCGGAAGGGAAACAATTCGGAAGTATGATGGGGCCCTTTGGCGGCTGTTTTGCGATGAGGAAAAATTTGTTCTCAGAAGTCCCATCAAACTATCTCGTTGATGACTTTCACATCAGCATGAATGTACTCCGTCAGAAAGCCCAATGTATTCATGAGCATAAAGCAATTGTTTTCGAAGATGTTTCGAATCATTTAAGTGCTGAATTCAAAAGAAAAGTGCGTATTTCGACTGGGAATTTTCAAAACTTAGCGCACTTCAAATCAATGCTCCTAAGAGCAGATAAGGTAGCATTTGTATTCATATCTCATAAAGTATTAAGATGGCTNAAAAAGCCCATTCTTTTTGTCAATAGCGCTTATTAGCGCCTATTTCTTTAGAGCACATTCAAGCCTAAACCAATTCATTTTGACCGGATTTTGCATAGTGATTTCTCTTGTGCTGCTTGACCTTCTGCTCATGAAAATGAAATTTCATNTACGCTTACTGAGATACCTAACACATTTTACATCCATGAACCTTGCTCTTTTAATAGGCTTTTTTAAATACTTAAAAGGAAATAGTGACGGAATATGGCACCGCACAGAGCGCCTTCAAAATGGATCACCGCAATAGCATAAAATGTTCATACTTATCTTTAATAAATAGAACCAGATCCATTTCGCTTGCTGTTTTTAGAAAATCCTCATTTATATTTAGAAATTGAATAAACAAATCAAACTCATCCTGGTCCAAATCGATTATATCGTAGGCAACATAGAGAGATAACAATTCACGCACTACTCTCGCTTTATTGTCCTTATACTCCTGCTCTGCTATCCATCTTTTATTTCTCTCTTTTCTAGAGAACGCCTGATACAAGGCAGTTATAGGACTTTGCAAGACCTCTACTCCTTTAACCATTCTTGTTTCTCTTAGCGCCAATGAAGCTCTTTCTTCTTTAATTTTTGCGAGACTCTTAAGGGGTTTGATAATGACCTCATCAAATACTTGTGGTGGACGCTCTATAAATACATCAATCTGACACTGACAATTAGAATCTGCAACAACGGTAAATTTGTGCTGAGGATAACCCTTCACAGAAAGTACCATTTGGTCTTGATCTTTTGCGTAGGTGAAAAAAGAGCCATTTGGCTGACCAAAAACACCCTTACCTTCTGTTTTATTTACCACCATTAAATTGTAAAAAGATTGAGGGCGCAATGAATCGATAACCCTGCCTTTTATAAATACTTTCTCGCAAGAGGTTTGACCATATAAAAGACTTGCAGTGAGCGTAAAAAGAAAAATAAACGTATACCGCATAGACTTAGATAAAATACCACCCAAATCGACCACCATATTCCATAAAAAGATACACGGGAGCCGCAAAACAAAGCAACCAAAACAGCACAACAATGACCTTAAAAAACAATCCGGAATCTTGAACCAAAGGAATCTCTAGAACTGTATTGACATGTTCAGCAATAACGCGGTCTGTATTTGAATTCCCAAACTCTTTATACTTTTTCAAAGATGGGTTTTGATGGATGACAACAGAACGGATCCGAGCATATTCCATATCACTTAACTCCTCATAGCTCAACTTATAAGCAATATCGTGCTCTTTTAAAGCCTTTCGAACTTGGTATCTTTTCTGGATAGAACGCACCCTAAAGGACATTAAAAATCCAAATAACATCAAGGGCCAAGAGCTCATAAAATAACCCGTCGAAATAAGTACAATTGATGAAACCAATGAGAAAATCATGAGAAAAAGATCGTGGTCATACTTCACAAGTAATCTAAATAATTGCCCACCATCTAAAGGATCGAGTGGCAACAAATTAATCATGTTTAACAAAATAAAAACAGCACTAAGCTCAAGCATCCAATTGATTTCATACTGAAATGCAAAAACTGCGCCAACCACGCCTAAAACAACCCCCGGAACAGGACCACCAAGAACAACAAGAAAGCTTTCCTTCTGAGAGTATACCTTTTTCGCACCTTGAACAAAAGCGCCCATAAGCGGTACAAACATCATTCGAACATTCTTGTATCCAAATAGCTTCATAAATAAAAAATGACCTAGCTCATGGATGAAAAGTACTAGAATTAAAAAAACAAGAAATTGAATATTCTCTGGAAATAAAATAAGAAAAGAGAGAATGAAAACAACCAAAGAAAGAAAGGTTACTGACCAATTGTTTTTAGTCTGTCGCTCTTTAAGCTTCGGTTTAGATGGATATAAATTTGAAGAGTTCTCCATTTATAAAACGGGCATACCTCCTCGCATATTTTTCATTTGACTCATCATCCCTGACATTGCGCGTGGGTTACTCATCATTTTCATCATTTTTCGCATTTCGTCGAACTGCTTGATGAGCTTATTTACCTCTTGAACTGTCGTTCCACTACCTTTGGCAATTCTAGAGCGTCGAGAAGCATTTAAAAGACCCGGATTAGAACGTTCTTGAGGTGTCATAGAATGTATCATAGCCTCAATACCTTTAAAGGCATCCTCTGGTATATCAGTATCCTTCATTGCCTTGCCCATTCCTGGAATCATTCCCATGAGATCCTTGACATTACCCATCTTCTTAATCTGCTGTAGCTGGGATAAAAAATCATTAAAGTCGAATTGGTTTTTTAAGATCTTACGCTGAAGCTTCTTTGCTTCTTTTTCATCGAACTGCTCTTGCGCCTTTTCAACCAAAGAAACAACATCTCCCATGCCGAGTATTCGGTCCGCCATTCTCGATGGATAAAAAACATCTAAAGCATCCATTTTCTCTCCAACACCAACAAACTTAATCGGTTTGTTTACGATTTCTTTTATTGATAATGCTGCTCCACCTCGGGTGTCTCCATCAAGTTTGGTCAATACAACACCGTCAAAATTGATACGCTCATTAAAAGTCTTGGCTGTATTGACTGCATCTTGTCCTGTCATTGAATCAACTACAAACAATGTTTCAGCAGGACTGATTGTATTTTTAAGCCCTTCAATTTCGTCCATCATCGCCTCGTCA
>NYTQ01000088.1 GCA_002683585.1 Cryomorphaceae bacterium | reverse complement strand
TGCGATCATCTGATCAACATTCGGCCTCCCCATGCTTTTAGCTCAATCAACACGCAAAGACTCAAAATAGTTCTACAGTAGTTTGCTTGAGATCTGGTTCTCCCCTTCGAGAATTTCTTCATGCAAATGATCTAGGCGAAGCTTGTGTATTTTCTCTTGAAAATTGGAGCTCGTTAGCTGAAAATGCTCCTTGTGACGATCATGGTGCTCCACTTACTTTCCTTAATGTTGGAACTGGCATTGATATAACAATAAAAGATTTATCCCAAAAAATTGCTGAGGTTGTTGGCTTTGATGGTAAAATATTATGGGATACAAGTAAACCCGATGGAACTCCTCAAAAACGACTAGATGTAAGTCGGCTCAGAAGAATGGGCTGGAGGTCATCTATTTCTTTAACCGATGGTCTAGCGATGGCTTATCAAGATTTTCAAAATGAATTGGCTTTCAAACGACTTCGCGAATAGACAAAGATTAGCCAAAATAAAGTTATAAAGTCATTTTTCACTATTAATTTTTAGCGACCAACACCCAAGGGAATAAATCATTATTGGAATACAAGATACTTAGATCTCCTGGAGGCAGCAAATGAATATCTCTTTTATTAATCCAAGCCAAATCTCCTTCCGACATGCTTTCATTACTTATAAGCGAGTGATTAAGATTTTTCATGGCCAAGGCGATTAAAATTCTTTTTTTTGAATCACTAGCCTCAAGTCCACTACTAGTCTTCACAAACGAAACCCTCTGATCTTTCACTATTTGCATAACATCATAGTTATTCGATAAAGCATTCCTTATTAGAGGATTTCTATCAGTCAGAAGCCCTCCTTGAGTCAAAACCACCATCACAACCCACTGGCACAAAAGTAGTCGAGCAAAAATACGATAACCACTCTCGCGCCAATCCAACAAAATCCAGGTGATCGACAAGGCCAACAAAACAAACAATATTATGACAAAAATATATGGACCAACAACTAAAAAGCCATTTAAGCGCATGAGAAAAAGTGTTACTGCACCCAAAAATAAACAAATTCCTAGGATTTTAATAAACCCGATTAGTCGCCTTCGAACGGCATGATGCGTGCTAAATAAAACCGCTGAATACGCAGCAAGAATTGAAATGTATGGCGTTAACTGGAGGCCATAATATGTTGTTTTTGTCTTGAAGCAACTAAGCAGAAAAGCCAAAAGCAAAGGATATCCAATGAATACGAATAATCGCTCATCTCTCCAATTCTTTATTCCATAGACGAGAGGGTGAATGGCAAATATAAACCATGGCAATGTAAACAGAGGGATATTCCACATATAGTAAAAAGGCCCTTTAGCAAATATATTTTCACCCGAAAGGTAAAGCAACTTGTGGAGCAAATTAGAAACCACTTCATATCCATACTCATTAATAGATAAAGAAATCCACGCAAACGCCGGCAGACAGCCAACAACGAAACCAATTAGAAATAATTTGGAGGAAAGCAAATATCTCTTCCTCCACAAAATAAAAGGAATAATTGCCATTACAGGCAAAAATATCATGAATCCCTTAATCAGAAATCCAATTCCCATCCACACACCTGAAATCACATGGAACACATCAGATTTTTCTTTTTCTGCTTTTGCAATTGAATATATTCCTATGAGCTCTATTGCGAGAAGAGGCATATCCTGGGTAGCCAGATGTATGTGATCAAAAAATATTGGCGAGAGGAGTAATATTCCGGCACTTATTGAAGCCACCTGAACACCAAAGTACCTCTTCGACAATAAATATGTAAAGCACAAGGAGATCAGGCCAAAAATCAATGATGGAATATGCGACGACCATGATGTATATCCAAATATTTTTTGACAACCAGCAATCATCCATTGAATCCCAATTGTCCTATCAAATACTGGAGTGCCCCATGACACCGGAGCCAACCAATTGCCACTGTCAAGGATGGCTCTGCTTTGAAGAATATAATATCCCTCATCGTGGGCTATGTAACTTCGCGGACGGATACTTAAAAACAAAGGAATTATGAATAGCACTTTTAGAATCTCTTTACTAAAAATTTTTTTTAAGCCGCCAAACTTATTTACTTGCAATTGGTAAGGCCAATAAATATATTAATTCTATTACATGTAACCAGTAAAGTCATTAATTTTCAAAAATCTTATTACCGAGCGATATACCTTTATGACTTGTCAGCCCGACTCTTCAAAACAAACCCCAAATGCAGTGACTCAAGTTCCTGCAACCGTTGCATCAGCCCTTAGAGATCAGATATTTATTTTTTCATTTATTTATTGTCTTTTGAATTTCAGATTTCATTCCAGACTTCTGCGAAAATAAATACTCTGCAGGGCAATGCATTCCGACACCAATCTTTTAAGCAGAGTAACTACATTTGCGCAAAGAAATTAGAATTCAACCAGGTCTTCCAATAAAAATTTAGGCACTATTATCTAAGTCGCAGGAAAGGCAAAACTATAAAAAATCTGGACAAAATCCCAACTTAAACGACCCCAGATGATTAATTGCACCAATCTGATTCAATTATACGTACTCGAGCCCCCTCAACTCAGATCAATACTTAATATTTATCACATAGAGTGGTTGCATTNACTAAAAAACTTTAATTAAGCTTCCTTTATTTATCTCGGGCTAACAATGGCCTTTGAATGAGGCACGTACCACTTGTTTCTGGGACACATNCCACCTAGATGGTGGCTCTCAGCCCTGGCTCCTTGATCGGCCATGGGCATGCCCATGCCCAATTGATNCTCGTGGCCGTGGACACAACACAGCTCGGTACCAAGATTGAGAACNCAGCAGCGCTGCCATCAGACCGCCTGATCTTGATCGAGGCAACAGTTCTGAAAGATCGAATCAATCACGANCTTATTTGCCTGACCTCGGGCGATGATCTAGTCCCATGGACCTTGGTAAGAAGCCCAAGCGGCAACTGAATCGTCGTGATGGCCTGATGCTGCTGGCATTCTGGCTGATATGTCTGCTGCTGGATGGCCTCTGGATTCATCAGCACCAGGCCCCACCGGCATGGGACCAAGGGGATCACCTCAGCCGAGCCGTTGCCGTCTGGGAGGTGCTACGCCANCCAACCCCCTGGAGCGGAGGCTGGTGGCACAACCTCTGGGCCGAAGCCCCCAGCTACCGCGGCCCCCTGACCTATGTGCTGAGTGCACCCTTTCTGCANCTGCTCGGGCCGAGCTTCAGCAGCGCGATGGCCTCCGGNGCANTCTTCAACGGCATCCTGCTGCTCAGCAGCTACGGCCTGGGGCGCCAACTACATAACCGCCGCGCGGGGCTATGGGCGGCGCTTTTTATCGCGACTGCGCCCGCTTTGCTCAACCAACGCACCGACTACCTCATTGATCTGAGTCTGACGGCGCTGATGACCGCCAGCTGGTGGGTGCTGAGCCAGAGGCGTTGGTTCACCGGCCAACAACGCTGGCTCTGGTCAGTTCTTAGCGGCATCGGCCTAGGGCTTGTCGGCCTGACCCGGCCAACGGGACTTGTTCTGCTCTGGCTGCCTTTCCTACTCATGNTGATTGNGGGGCTTCACGAGGCCCGCCGCGGCCACTGGCGTCCCCTCACCCAGGGCGCAGCTGGAGGACTGATCGCCTGCCTACTGATCTGGCCCTGGTTTAGCCAGAACTGGCTGACGATTCTTAGCACTATTAACAATGCCCGTCGTTGGGGGGTNTTNTACCAAGAAGGCTTAGAGGCCAACAGCCTGGAGGGATGGCTCTACTACTTGAAATTGCTGCCGGCGATGCTNGGCAGCAGCCTGACGACTCTGGTGCTGGTTGGCGGGGTAATCGCGGTAGTGGGGCGCAGACCACAACTCGACCCAGACAAATCTTTGCTGATCTGGTGGCTGAGCTTTCCGATTGGAGGGCTTCTTGTTTGCATCATGATGACCAGCAAGGACTTTCGTTTTGTCCTGCCCCTGCTGCCNCAGCTGGNCGTGGGGCTCGGCCTGGTGGTAGCCAGCGTGGAGCGCCGCTGGGCTCCCGTTTGGCAGGCAGCACTGGTGCTCGTCGCCATGCTCGGAGCGCTCTGGAGCCAATTCGGCTGGGGGCCAAAGCTGAGCAGCTTTCCGCCCCATCGCCCGAACCCCCAGGGGGGCTGGCCCCTTGAAGAGATCGTGGCGACAGTCCGACAGACCAGNCCCAACCAGATCTCCACTCTGGCGGTGCTGCCCGACACCGAAGGGCTGAATGCCTTCAACCTTGGGGCCGAGGGGCGGCGCCAGCAGCCCCNNNTGGCCGCCCGCCAGACCNTGGCACCCAAGGAANGGCTGGAAGAAGAACTCAGCAACTTCGATTGGTTCCTCAGCAAAGGCGGAGACCAGGGAGTCATGAGCGATGAGAGGCAAGCGCGCCAAGCCGAATTACTTCAGGGCTCTAACTATTTCGAACCGGTCAAGAGCTGGCGCCTCCCCGATGGCAGTGAGGCCGAGCTGCTGCGCCGCAAATCCCTAAGCATCAGTGCTACTTCGGTGAGTTGCTCCAGTCAGCTCAGCGGAGCCATCAACTCGATTCCAGGCGGACTCAACATCAAGGTCTCCGGCCCGAGCTCCGTCCTGCAGGGCTCCCGGCTGCTGGTCACGCTG
The DNA here is from genome assembly GCA_002683585.1 of Cryomorphaceae bacterium. The sequence continues at coordinate 2,786 of NYTQ01000088.1, read as the reverse complement.
GAGCACCTCGGCCAGCGGCTCGAAGCTGACCAGGCTCTCGGCCAAGGCCTGCTGCGTTTGCCGGAAGGCTGTGCCGAAGTCCAGCAGGAGCTCGCATTCGCGCATGCTGGCCGTAACTGGAGCACCCAACTGCAACTGCTCGAGGCCAACGGCACGCGAAGGATCATCAAGCTGCTGCATGGGACAACGCTTGAACTGAAGGACGGGCCGCAGGAACCCGGTGCGCTAGCCGCTAACCGTATCGCTCTGCTGCGCGGCCTGGGTGGCCAGCTCCGCAGTGGTGAACTGGACAGCCTCTTCTCCAAGGTCGGTCAGCTGAACCAGAGCGACCCCGAACAGATCTATCTGAGCGACGCCGAAGCCATACTGAACGCCCGTCTCCAGGACGATCCGGGTGACTTGAACGACGTCTACAGCCTGGCCCTGGCCCAGGCTTTGCAAAGGCATGCCAGGGATGCGGCGGAAACCTTGACCGAGATCAAGCGTCTGGATCCCACAAATCCATATGCCCTGCTGGGGCTGGGAGTTGTAGAGCTTTATCGCTTTCGACCCAGCCAAGCCTTGGTGGCGCTCGATCAAGCAGCGAAAATGAGCCCCGACAACTCCACCTTGCGCACCCTGCGCATCGTGGCCAGCGCCCTGCGCCTAGATCTGCCCAAGACCCTGCACCTACTTCGTTCATGACTACCCCAAGCCAGCAGATCCACTTCCGCCAGCGCAACCGCACCTTTCACGCGGATCTGGAGCGGCTGCATCAACAGCTGGTATCGCAGGGGCTGCGGGTGCTGGAGGTGGGTTGCGGCACCGGTGATCTGCTGGCTCACCTGAAACCATCCCACGGGGTTGGGATTGAGTTGGACCCAGATGTTGCCGCTGTTGCACGAGAGCGGCATCCCGAGCTGCGGATCCTGGCGACCAACGCCGAGACCATGACTCCGCAGAGCATCGGCGAGACCCAGCCGTTCGATGTAATCCTGCTGCCAAACACCCTTAACACCCTGCAGGATGTGCAAGGGGTGCTGGAGGGTCTGGAGGCGTTTTGCCACCCGCGGACCCGCCTGGTGGTGACTTACCACAATTGGCTTTGGCAACCGCTGCTGAAAACCGCCGAGAACCTGGGCCAGCGGCAACCGCAGCCCCCGGAGAGCTGGCTGACCCCCAACGACGTCCACAACTTGCTGGATCTTGCGAGCTGGGAGGTGCTCAAAGAGGGCCAGCGCTGCCTGATCCCTCGCCAAATTCCGCTGCTGACCCCCCTGGCCAACCGCTGGCTGAGCCAACTGCCGCTGATCGACAATTTGGGGTTAACCCACTGGATAGTGGCTAGACCCGCCCGTCAACCGCGCCAGGACCCGAGCGTCAGCGTGGTCATCCCGGCTCGCAACGAAGCCGGAAACATCGCCCCTGCGATTGAAAGACTGCCGGAACTGGGCCGTTTCACCGAAGTGATCTTTATCGAGGGGCATTCCTCCGACAACACCTGGGACGAAATCGAGCGGGTCTGCTCGAACTACCAGGGGCCGATGCGCCTGAAGAAATTCCGCCAGACGGGCAAGGGCAAGGCCGATGCGGTCTGGCTCGGTTTCGATCAAGCGGAAGGGGATGTACTGATGATCCTCGACGCCGATCTGACAGTCAGACCAGAAGATCTGCCGCGCTTCGCCCAGGCCATGGCCGATGGGCGCGGTGAGTTCGTCAACGGCTGCCGTCTCGTCTACCCCCGCAGCTGGGAAGCGATGCCACCGCTCAATACCGCGGCCAACCGCTTTTTTGCGGCAGCCTTCTCCTGGTTGCTGCGCCAAAGGCTTAAGGACACTCTCTGCGGCACCAAGGTGATCAGGAAGGACGACTACGAACGGCTCAAAGCTGGTCGCAGTTACTTCGGGGACTTCGACCCATTTGGAGACTTTGACCTTCTCTTTGGCGCCAGCAAGTTGAATCTGAAGATCGTTGAGGTCCCTGTCCGCTACCAAGAGCGCACCTATGGCAGCTCGAACATCGCCCATGTCAAAGAAGGGTTGATCTTGGTGCAGATGTGCCTCTATGCCGCCCGCAAGTTGAGGTTCATTCCCTGATGCGGCGCCGTTGGCTCCTCGGGCTAGTCGCAGCCTTAGCGATTTACCTCGGGCTCACCACCGCCTTTGGCATCCAAGAAGTCAGCGCGACCCTGGGCAAAATGCCTTGGCGATGGTGGATCCTGGCCCCGGCCATTTGCCTCGGGAGTCATCTGTTGCTAATTGGCCGCTGGTCCTATTACCTACGCCAACTGGGGTTCCCCCTGCCCCTCAAACCCGCCGCAAAAATTTATGTAGCAGGCCTGGCCCTGATCGGTGCTCCGGCTCGCAGCGGCGAAGCAGTCCGCGGCCTTTGGCTGCAACGTCGCCACGGCATTCCGCTGACCGTGGGCGTTGGCATCACGATGGCCGAACGCCTGGCTGATCTCGCCAGTGCCCTACTGGTGCTCAGCTGGGGGCTGGGAGAGCAGTTCTGGATAGCAATGCTGATCGGCCTTGCTGTTATCGGCGTGGGTGGTTGGGTGCTGACCCACCCCAGGGTCCTGCGCCGACTGGAGCACTGGCTTGAGCGCCTTCCGCTGCATCAGCGCTGGAAAGGTCTCAATCGCCTGCTGCGCGAAGCCCTGCTAGCCACGGCCCAGATGCGCCAGTTGATGAAACCCAAACCGCTCATCGTCGGCACCCTGCTTGCCAGCACCTGCTGGGTGCTCGAGGCGGGATTACTCGTGGTGCTCTACCACGCGCTAGAAGTGAACCTGAGCCTGCATCAAA
>NYTQ01000087.1 GCA_002683585.1 Cryomorphaceae bacterium | reverse complement strand
TCGGCTGAAAATAATATATCACAACCTTCAAAATCTTTAGCCTCCAACTCATTACTCGGATCAATATTGTTCTTCATCATATCAACACGCTTCTGATTGATATGATGAAGAACAATATTGATCCGAGTAATGAATTGGAGGCTAGGGATTTTGAAGGTTGTGATATATTATTTTCAGCCGATATTAACGATTTAAAAGATGTTGAATTCTTTATAGTAGCTGTGCCAACGCCAATTGATGATGCGAATTTACCAGACTTGACACCTCTATTGGGTGCGAGTAAAACAGTTGCTCAGGTATTGAAAAAAGGAGATTATGTTGTGTATGAATCAACGGTTTACCCNGGATGTACTGAGGAAGATTGTATACCNGTTCTTGAAAAAGGNTCAGGATTGAAATTTCAAGATGATTTTAAGGTAGGCTATTCTCCAGAGAGAATCAATCCAGGAGATAAAGTACATACCTTACAAAANGTGGTTAAAGTTTCTTCTGGGTGCTGCACTGAATCTTCTGAAGAAATTGCAAAAACATATGANNTNGTTGTNGGNGCAGGTGTGCACAGAGCNCCNANTATTAANGTNGCNGAAGCNGCAAAAATNATNGAAAATACGCAACGAGATGTAAANATTGCATTGATCAATGAGCTTTCTATTATTTTCAATAAGCTAAATATCAACACCTTTGATGTACTAGAAGCTGCAGGTACNAAATGGAATTTCCTCAAATTCTCACCAGGATTAGTTGGCGGACACTGTATTGGTGTTGACCCTTATTACTTAACGCACAAAGCTCAACAATCAGGATANCANGCNAAAGTAATTACAAGTGGTCGTTCTGTGAATGATTCAATGGGCTTTTATATTGCAAAGCAAACTGTAAAGAAAATATTGGCTCAAGGAAAGCATATCCAAGATGCAAAAGTATTAGTGATGGGTGCTACTTTTAAGGAAGACGTCTCAGATATTCGGAATTCTAAAATAATTGACATTGTCAATGAGCTAAAGTCTTTTCANGTCAANGTGGATTTGGTTGATCCTCACGCAAGTTCAAATGAAATGGAGCATGAATATGGGATTCCTCTTGCGGCATCAGTAGGTCAAGATTATGACGCTGTTATTGTCGCTGTAAANCATGCGGAGTATCTAAAATTAAATGAGGCTTATTTTCAGTCTGTATTGAAAGATAAGAATGGTGTATTTGTTGACGTAAAAGGAATCTTCAAAGACCAGATGAAAGAATTAGAATACTGGAGTCTTTAAAATGGAAAATCGTAACATACTCGTAACGGGGGGAGCTGGTTTTATTGGCTCTCATGTNGTTCGTCGTCTNGTAAAAAATTATCCAAACGATAAGATTATAAATGGAGATGCGCTCACCTATGCTGGGAACTTAGAAAATTTAAGGGACATCGAAGGAGCGTCTAATTACATTTTTGAAAGACTNAATATCACGGATAGTGATGCGGTCNGTAGTGTTTTTAAAAAGCATAACATTACCCATGTGATTCACTTGGCAGCAGAATCTCATGTCGATCGTTCAATCGAAGGNCCCATGGAATTTGTAATGTCNAATGTTGTGGGTACNGTCAATTTATTGAATGCAGCAAAGGAGTTTTGGACCTCTGGAGAGCATGTCTTTCACCATGTTTCAACGGATGAAGTNTATGGNTCTTTAGGAGANGAGGGATTGTTTACAGAAGAAACCTCTTATGATCCTAGAAGCCCATANTCAGCCTCAAAGGCATCTTCAGATCACTTTGTANGGGCATATTACCATACCTATGGTTTACCTATAAAAATCTCGAATTGCTCAAATAATTATGGAAGCCACCATTTTCCTGAAAAGCTAATTCCTTTAATGATTCATAATATCCTCAATAAGAAAGCACTGCCTGTATACGGCAAAGGTGATAATATAAGGGATTGGTTGTGGGTCGAGGACCACGCAAGTGCCATTGATACGATATTTTCGAATGGAAGAGTTGGTGAAGCATACAATGTTGGCGGATTAAATGAATGGACAAATATTGAGCTTGTTCGTTTTTTATGTCAATTGATGGATGAAAAGCTNGGAAGGGNCGAGGGCGAATCTGAAAAATTGATTACTTATGTCGCCGACAGAGCAGGACATGACAAACGTTACGCGATTGATGCTACCAAAATAGAGACAGAGTTAGGGTGGAAACCCTCTATTACTTTTGAAGAAGGACTTTCAAAAACAGTAGATTGGTATCTCGAAAATTCAGACTGGGTAGCGCAAGTTACGAGTGGTTCTTACAAGGATTATTACGATCAAATGTATGGAGACCGCAAATAATGGGCTTATTTGCGAACATATTTAAAAAGACTGAAAAGCTTGAGCCTTTNGATATNNGTCGCCTAAAAGTTGANATTCACTCNCATTTGATTCCGGGTATTGATGATGGTGCACAAGACATGGACCAGTCCATTGCNATGCTGAATAAATTCCAAAGTATGGGGTTTAAAAAAGTTGTGACTACACCTCACGTCATGATGGATTCCTTTCCGAATACAAATGAAATTATTTTAAATGGGCTCGATGAGCTTCGGAAAGAAGCGCAAAAACATGGTCTAACCATAGAGATTGAAGCAGCAGCAGAATATTATTTTGATGAGACCTTGATGCCAAAAATNACGAATAAGGAACTATTGACCTTTGGAGATAATTATGTTTTGGTTGAGTTTGCATTTCATTCGAAACCTCAATTTTTAGACCAGCTTTTTTTTGAGCTAAAGTCTAAAGGATACCGGCCTGTTATCGCACATTTTGAGCGTTACATGTACTTTTTAGGGGATATAGAAAAAGCAACAGAGTGGCGTAAGAACGGCGTAAATATTCAAATTAATCTGAATTCTCTATCAGGACAATATGGACCTGAAATAAAAAAACAAGCTGAAAAACTAATTGATGCCGGGGAATTTGATTTTGTTGGAACCGATTGTCATCGCATTGAGCACCTTATGCTATTGGAAGATAACCTTCGGAACCCCTACATACACAAGATTGGAAATTACTTGGTTAAAAATTTAGTCATTTGAAGCTTTATTTGGTACGTCACGCCAATGCGTTAGAATCCTCTTCGGGTGACTATAAACGTGAATTGTCTCAAAAAGGCAATACACAATGTATAGCATTAAGAAACTTTATTTCACCTAAAAAAATCACCTCTAAAAATAAAGTGCTCTGCTCTGCTGCGAATAGAACGAAAGGCACTTGCTCAAATATATTTACGCGTTATGAGGATATTTCTTTTCATAAAAGTCTTTACTTGGCTGGCACCAATGAGTTACTCTCCTTCCTTTGTTCGCTTGAATCTATGGAGGATATATTCTTGATAGGCCATAACAATGGTCTTTCAGACCTTGCATCTTATTTGACAGGTAAAAGTGTAGGTATGAAAACTGCTGCATGTATAGAAATTGATTTCCCTTTTCAGAACTCAAAATTTATATCCAAGGGTACAGGAGAAATTAATTCATACCACAGATGTGATATTGGAGACTTCGATTATTTATAAATAAACTTTGATTGCTATTGGAAAAAGAATTAAATGATCGCTTTAAAAACCTAATGACTCTACATCGGGATGGTGAAACTTATTTTTTTATAGAGTCTCCCGAAGGTAAGGCTTGCAATATTCTTATGACCTCTGGTTTAAATGAATACAATATGCCCATTGACGGCTCCGGGAAGACCAAAGTTCACAAGGAAATCTATTTTGTGCTTCCTGACTATTGGTCTCTGACCTTGATCGAGCAAGAAAAGTATGTTTGGTTATTTACAACGCTAAGTAAACTGAAAAACTATGCGCTTGATCATCAAACATGGTATGCAGAAGGGCACACAATGCCGGCAAATAAGGATTCAGCTGAACTCTCTAGTCAGCTAAAGCAAACCTACCTAATGTTGTGCAATCCTATTTTTGTTAAGGATGAGTTGTCTCCAATCAATATCGGCTCAAAAGAGGTTTCATTTTTAGGTGTGCTTCCTATTTTCAGAAACGAATTTCACCATAAGCAGGCCTATGGAACGAACAAGCTCATATCCTTATTCGAAAGCTATCAGGTTACGGAAAGAATAGATGAGTATAGGACTAATCTTGTTAAATCGCGTTGGAGAAGAATTTTTGGATAATGAAGGGATCTAACGTGAAAGCACATCTTGCTTTATTTTTTGTCAATGTCTTGTATGGAGCAGGTCATCTATTGGCAAAAGGGGTCATGCCTGACTTTTTAAGCCCACCGGTTTTCATATTTTTAAGGGTAAGCGGTGCCGTATTATTCTTTTGGACGCTTAGCTTGCTTTCGAGACAGACGAAGATTGCAAAAGTAGATATACCTCGCTTTATGTTGTGTGGGTTATTTGGGGTAGCGCTCAATCAAATGTTCTTTTTTCATGGCCTAAATTTATCTTCCTCTATTAATTCAGGGATCATTATGAGCATGAATCCTATAATGGTAGCTATTCTTTCATTTTTCTTACTCAAGGAGTTGCCCTCATTAATGCGAACAGTTGGTATCATGATCGGAGCGACAGGGGCAATATTACTAACCTTAACAGGTTCTGTGCAAGCCGGAGAATCCATATTGGGAGATCTATTTTTATTTATCAATGCCATGTCTTATGCCTTTTATTTGGTGCTCGTAAAGCCTTTGATGAGCAAGTATGCACCCATTACGGTTATCACATGGGTATTTACCTTTGGATTGGGTTTTGTTTGTATTTACCCCCCCACGCTTTCCGGATTATTTCAAACTAATTTTACTGGGTTTCCCAACGAGATCTATTTGAAAATCGCTTACATTATTATTGGAGTTACCTTTTTAACCTATCTACTAACCATTTATGGTCTAAAATATTTAAGCGCAACAGTTTCGAGCTCGTACATCTATTTTCAACCGGTATTGGTGATCATTTTCGCATTTTTGTTCACTTTTCTAAATTGGTCAGCAGATTATACAGATACAATTACCATTCAGAAAATGGGGTATATGTTGCTGATTTTTACTGGGGTATATTTAACTTCAAGGGCAACAACTAAAAAAACATGATTAAAACCATATTTCTGTTCTGTATATTTTGTTCTATGATGAGCAACCTAATGGGACAAAAAAGATCAATAGGTCCACAGGATTATAAAACTTGGCGCTCCATATCTTCACCATTAATGTCTCAAGATGCTTCCTTGGTGGGTTATCAAGCTAAGCCTTTGGAGGGTGATGCTACCTTGTATCTTTTTCAGCGCGATAAATCAAAGCTCGATTCATTTCAGAGTAGAAATATGGTTTTAATCATGTCTTTTGAGTTGTTGCCTTTGAAGTTAAATATACCCCAGTAAAAATCAGCAACATATACCCCATTTTCTGAATGGTAATTGTATCTGTATAATCTGCTGACCAATTGAGGAAAGTGAATAAAAATGCGAAAATAATCACCAATACAGGCTGAAAATAGATGTATGAACTCGAGACTGTTGGACTTAAATATTTAAGCCCATAAATGGTCAGGAGATAGGTCAAAAAGGTAACTCCGATGATAATGTAGGCGATTTTCAAATAGATCTCGTTGGGAAATCCAGTGAAATTAGTTTGAAATAATCCGGAAAGTGTGGGTGGATAAATACAAACAAAACCCAATCCAAAGGTGAATACCCATGTTATCACTGTAATGGGTGCATACTTGCTCATCAAAGGTTTTACGAGTACCAAATAAAAGGCATAAGACATGGCATTGATAAATAAAAACAGATCACCC
>NYTQ01000086.1 GCA_002683585.1 Cryomorphaceae bacterium | reverse complement strand
GATGGTGAAGTATTGACCTTTCAAATCCCGACACAAGAATATACTTTGGGTACTTATTCGATTGAGCTAACTGGTTTTTCATCAGGAGAGCCTGTTAACAATGACGAGAGATTTCTTTTTGTAAATGCCAATAGTGTGCTTCAGGAGCAAGAATTTGAGTTGCTCGAGACCCATCCGCACAATCCGAATAATTTTACCCAAGGATATGAGTTTTTTGAGGATAAGCTCTATGAATCAACGGGCAATCCGCGCCAAACAAATGCCACATTAGTCGCAGAAATTAACTTAGAAACAGGTACTTCAAGAAGGGAGGTAAAGCAACCTAATCCGATTTTCGGTGAAGGACTTACCATAATCGGCTCAAAGATATACCAGGCCTCATGGCAAGATGAGAAATGCTTTGTTTATGATTTAGAAAGTTTAAATATTTTAGATACCCTTAATTACCAAGGTGAAGGCTGGGGGTTGTGCAATGATGGAAAGAATATCATTATGTCTAATGGCACCAATAAATTGACTTTTAGAGACCCCAAACATTTTGAGCTTTTAAAAACCATTGAGGTTCACTCTGATCGCGGACCTGTAACTAACTTGAATGAGCTAGAGTATGTCAACGGGCGAATCTACGCCAATGTTTGGATGAGCGAGCAACGATTTCAGCACGATTCGCGGATGAATCTCACAAAGATTGTTGTCATTAATCCTGAAACAGGCGCAGTAGAAAGCTTTATTGATATTCAGGATATTCTTAGAAAGGCCTCCGCAACAAATGTCCCGAATGGTATTGCTTACAGGAAAAAGACAAATACCTTTTGGTTGACAGGCAAGTACTGGAATCAGGTCTATGAGATTTCACTAAATGCTAAAAATATATAGGTCGAGCATTAAGTTTTCCGTTTGCGTAAATCAAAGTAGGGAAGGGTACCTTTAAGGTATTAAATGCTTCAAATAAGCTTTTTAGTAATTTTGATTTTACCTTTAATTTGGTGAGGTCTAAATCTAAAGAGAATAGCAGCTCTCTATGGCTAGTAACGCCTTGATAGCTTTCTGCATCACCCTTCAACCTTCCTCTAATGCTATGCCCAAAGCTGAGCATAAGCCAATCTGGCCATTGCTGAACCCCCAGTTGGTTGGGAGAAAAGCTTAGCCAATAGGTTTGTCCATTGTAGTCTTTAAGAAGGGATTCAATGAAATTATTTCCAAGAACTTCTGGTCTTTGTTCGGCAAAACGTGTTTGATGAAAAGAAAACTTAGGTTTAAAAATTTGTGATTGAAAATAATGTTCTTGAAAGACATATAAGCCGACTCCAATTGCATTAAATCCCATATCACTTAAGGAAAACCCCCAAGATTCGCTGAAGCCATCTAGTATTTCAACGGTGGTAAAATACCCCAAGCTAATTCCAGAGGCTAATAAAAGACTTTTTCTTTTTCTTAGGCCTGTCCATGAAAAAAGTGCATCAAGACCCCGTGTAACATGGTAGCAAGAAAATGAATGGCCTAGCTTATCCATTTGCATCCAGTTTTTAGCATCATTGAATAGATGAAAAGATCCTTGGTTTTCTTGGCTATACCACAGTTTGCTAAGGCCATAGATACTGCCAATACTAACTGTTCCGACACTAGCTGTTGACCAGGCGAATCTTTGCATTGAAAATACAGTATCTGAGGTGTCCTGAAAATCTTGTGCATCTGTGCTAGCAACCAAACAAAAGAACACTGAAAATAAAATTAGCCTCATACCTCGAATTTAGAGAATATATCCTAGATTTTTACGTTATCAAAATTACACTACATTTAAGGCAAAATCAATAACACATGGTAAATAGTAGAAAAGATTGGAATGACATTAAAAGTAACGACAGCTGGTCGATTTTTAAAATAATGTCTGAGTTTGTTGAAGGATTTGACCGTATGTCTAAAATAGGGCCTTGTGTTTCTATTTTTGGTTCGGCAAGAACACAAGAAGAAAACCCGCATTATAAATTAGGTGTTGATTTAGCTGAACAACTTTCCAAGAGAGGATATGGTATAATTTCTGGTGGTGGACCTGGAATCATGGAGGCAGCAAATCGTGGTGCTCAGAAAGGTGTTGGACCCTCTGTAGGCTTGAATATTGATTTGCCATTTGAGCAAAACCACAATCCCTATATTGATCCTGCGCACAATCTAGAATTTGACTATTTCTTTGTTCGCAAGGTCATATTTGTGAAATATTCTCAGGCCTTTGTTGCGCTTCCAGGTGGTTTTGGAACACTAGATGAGCTTTTTGAAGCGCTTACGTTAATTCAAACAAAGAAAATTGCAAGGCGTCCGGTTGTTTTGGTAGGTAAAGAATATTGGTCAGGTATGACAGATTGGATTCAAAAGACAATGCTAGACGCAGAACAAAATATTTCTAAAGAGGATTTGGATTTATTTTGTTTAGTGGATACTCCCGAGGAAGCCGTTGAATATATTGAGGATTTCTTTACGACACATTCCTTAACTCCAAACTTCTAATTCTTTAAAAGACTTTATATTTACAGTGTGAAAAATAAGCTAAAGTCCATATTTCAGCTAAGGTTATTTCTTTTGATCAAGCAGTTTTTTTGGTCTCGAACTTTCCTTTTAAGCATTCTGCTTCTTGCAGGTATTTATGGCGGTATTCTCTATGGCACGATGCGTTACCTTAACGTATTCACCAATCATGGAGAGGAGGTTGCCGTGCCTAATCTTTTGGGCTTATCTGCTGTAGATGCNAAGCTGAAGCTTGNAGATTTAGGGCTTAGCTATGAAATACTAGATAGCATATATGATCCTAATNAGCCNAATGGAATTGTAAAGGAGCAAATGCTTCAACCTACTAGTTTATCCAAGGTCCATGTCAAATCAAATAGAGTTATTGGATTGAGGCTTTCCAAAAAGCGAGAGCTCACTGAAATGCCAGACTTATTATACGATGAGGTTGAATTTGCTAAGGGAAGATTAGAAAGCCGAGGATTCAAGTTCTCCATTGAATATGAGCCTACTACAGAGGCAGACGGCTCTGTTCTAGAGCAGAAACATGCTGGGTTGAATATAGTAGCGGGGACAAGAATCCCAAAAGGTTCAGATATTACTTTGGTTGTTGGACGCAATGAGGTTGGTGTTTCGCTTGAACTTCCGAATCTTGTGGGAATGAATTATGCAGATGCTGTGAATTTATTAACCAGCACNGGATTTCAATCCTTTTCAACNATTTGTAATAATTGTGAGACCAAATCAGATACGCTGAATGCNTTGGTTTTCGGACAATCNCCAGAGTATTTTGAAAATAAAACACTTGAAAGNTCCAAACACATCACAATCCTTATTAACGCTGGAACCGCAGCTACCGAAAATCCATTCGAATGAATTCANTGCGTTATCTTNTNATCNTCGTTTCGATTTGGTTATTAAATATTGNNTACGGACAAGTTGAGCTCGGTCCACTGACCCAAAATCATTTTCAACATGTTGCACCACAACTAAAAAATGGTTCGATNGATAGCTCTTTTATTTATTCTACGGATACGATTGGGCTTCCTTTTTTCGATGATTTTACGTTCAATAAAATACAGCAATANACACCTGANTTNACAAGCCCTCTTGCAACAAGTGATTTGTATTATTACATGATAGATCAAGCCACTGCATTGCCGATAGCAAATGATTTACTTTTCACAAATCAGGTTACTTTTAATAGGTTTTTTGACCCGGCCCTGGGCACCTTTACAGACACTGTTTTTTCCTCCCAAACAATTAATATTGCTGATTTCTCCTCTTTCCCTGTGAACTATGAACCAGTTGATTTATATCCGCCCTATTATATTTATGATACCTTGAGCCCGGGAGATGAATCTGATACGGTATGGATTCAAAATCCTCCATTTTTCCAGGATTCAGCACGTCAGTTTTTCTTGCCTGTATCTGANCCAAATCTTCTATGGGTAGATAATTATGTATACCATAATTATAGATTTGGGGATCACCCAAGAACCTTAGGTGTTATGACCTTTGATGGCCTTGATGAAAATGGTTACCCTTATTCCATAGGAACATCGTCCTCTGGTTATGCCGATGCTTTGACCTCTAAACCTATTGATCTATCCGGAATGAACCCTGCTGATTCCATCTACATGTCTTTNATNTATCANCCTCAAGGATTTGGAGATGAACCTGAATCTACAGATTCCCTTTTACTGGAATTTTATGATTCGGCGAATGAGCAATGGAATCGGATATGGGGTGATACAGGAAGAAGTGTTGAACCTTTTAGTATTGTTCATCTTCCTCTAGTGGGGAGTAATTATTTNACAGATGCTTTTCAATTCAGGTTCAGAAATTATGGTGGACTTTCTGGCTCTTTAGATCATTTTCAATTGGATATGGTATATCTCAGAGAAGCAACACCTCCGGCATACATNGATACTGTATTTAAGGATTTTTCTTTTGTTTATCCTATCAATTCATTACTACGTGATTACACCTCAGTTCCTTGGGATCATTATCAGGAATCCATAAACAATAAAATGAGCGAAGCAATGGAAGTTGTTGTTTACAATGGTAGTAGTGGTCCTGAAAACTACCAGGATGGAGCGATAGATATTTCTTACAATGGCATCAGTGAAGGAAATTTTATATTGCAAGGTTTCACCCTGGCAGAGCAACAAATTAACTATGCTGCTTTAGATTTTGCTACTTCTTATCATGACCTTAAATCGGGATATGAATTCCCTCGGGATTTATCTGGAATTTATGAGGAATTTGATGTGAGGGTAAATGCTTCGGCACAATATCCAAACTATGAACCAAATGATTCAACTGCNTTTACGCAAGGNTTTTATAATTTTTATAGCTANGATGATGGCTCTGCTGAAGCGGCTTTCGGNCCTACNGGAGTTCAGGCTCGGCTTGCCATTCATTTTGAAGCATACCAACCGGATAGTCTTATTGGTGTCAAGCTNTGTTTTGTACCATCTGTTAATGACGNTTCAGATAAGCTTTTTCTACTCACTGTATGGGACGATGAAAATGGAGAACCCGGAGAAGTCCTNTATGAAGATGATGTTTTTAATCCAAGAAATCCAATCTATGTTCAAGGGGAAAATCAATATTTAAGCTATTATTTTATTGATACAATGAAAGTCCCTGTCGGAAACTCCTTTTTTGTTGGATGGAGACAGCTAGATCCTGAACGTCTTAACCTCGGTTTTGACAGGAATATTGATCAATCTGATGAAATCCTATATAGCGTTAACGGTGGAGTTTCTTGGTTGGTTTCTCCGTTTTCAGGGAGCGCTATGGTTAGGCCCATTTTTTCAACTGAAATGGATGCTTCTCTCGGCATAATTGAACCTCAAATAAAGCCTGCTGAAATAACAATCTTCCCTAATCCTACTCGCGAGATGATTTATGTGAAGAATTCTTTAGGCTTGTCGTCTATTGAAAAACTTCTCTTCGATGCTTCAGGCAGAATACTCACGAGTACAACGGAGGAGTCATTTGACCTTAGTGAAGTAGAACCTGGGATCTATTTCATTTCCATCCCTTCTATTTCTGACAGAAGGTATAAAGTTATCAAGCTGTGATGGAAGAGGAAGCAATAGAGTCAGAACAAGAAGATTTATTTGAGCATTATAAGTTTCAAGCAGATCCTCGTCAGGAGCAAGTTCGGATAGATAAATTTTTAGGTGAACGTTTAGCCAATACTTCTCGCAACAAAATTCAAGCTGCGGCAAAAGAAGGAAATATTTTGGTAAATGGTGAAAAAGTAAAACAGAACTATCGAGTAAAACCGGGTGATGTGGTGGCTATGGTCCTCCCTTATCCAGTGAGAGAGTTCGAGCTTAAGCCACAAGATATACCCATTAATATTGTTCATGAGGACGATAACTTTGTAATTGTAAATAAAGATGCTGGAATGGTGGTTCATCCTGGTCATGGAAACTACGATGGAACCCTCGTCAATGCGTTACTTCATCATTTTGATCAATTACCGGAGCTACCTTCGGATTATGCTGGTCGACCTGGTTTGGTGCATAGGATTGATAAAAATACTTCAGGTCTTTTAGTTGTTGCCAAAACAGAGCGAGCATTAACCAAGCTTGCCAAACAATTTTATGACAAGACCACCTCTAGGAAATATTTGGCCTTGGTATGGGGAGATGTGGAAGACGACGGAACGATTACTGGGCACATTGCACGATCAAAAAAAAATAGAAAGGTAATGTCCGTCTATCCAGATGGTGACGAAGGTAAGCACGCAGTGACTCATTTTAAGATTTTAGAGAGATTCGGTTATGTTACCTTGGTGGAGTGTAAACTTGAGACAGGAAGGACACACCAAATACGGGTTCATTTTAAATGGATTGGGCACCCCTTATTCAATGATGCTGAATATGGAGGTAATAAGGTGTTAAAAGGGTTGAAAACAGCTAAATATCAAAAGTTTATAGAAAATAATTTTAATCTATTTAAAGGTCAAGCACTTCATGCTCAATCCTTGGGTTTCACCCATCCCTCAAACGGCGAAGATGTTCAATTTTATTCGGAGTTACCTGAATATTTTGAAATGGCCCTTAAGCGATTCCGGGATTATTGTAAATAATGATATTTTTTCTTTATTTTTGCTTTTCCGATAGGAATAACGACTATTAACCTATGAACAAGAACTTTACAATACTCTTATTTTTGCTTTTCACCTCGACAGTAATGGCCCAATCTTCAGGTCCTAAGTATGTTCGAGAAGCATATACATCATTTGAAGCTGGAAAATATTTTGAAGCAATAGACAAATGTCAGGCGGCCTTTACTAAACTAGGTTCGAAAGGATCGCTTAAACAAAAGGGCGACATGGCGTTTAAAATCGCAGAATCTTACAGGCTTTTAGAGCGCTATGAAAGCGCAAATGAATGGCTCGATGTATGCGTAGAGCTGAAGTATTTTGATATAAATCCGGATATTTATTTTTTCAAGGGAGAAGCTCTCAGAAAGATGGGAGATTTTGGGAAGGCAGAGAAGAGCTACTCAGAATTTAAGAAACTAGCCGACGGAGCACGTTCAAACGAAGTTGACGTTGCTTTAAAATCATGTGAAGAATATAAGTTCTACGACATGATGGAGCCAGAGATCAACTATGAAGTTCAGTGTGAGACGAAAATAAATAGAAAAGAATTTGATATGTCACCTGCCTTTGCTGATAAAAAAGGGCTTAAGATATACTTCTCTTCGAGCAGACAAGAAAGTTCAGGTATTGGAAGAGATCCAATTACGGGTGAAAAATACATGGACCTTTACGCAGCGGAATTTGATAAAAATGGTGATCCAACAAATGTAGAAACGATCGATAAAGATGGTGTCGTTAACACTTCTGAAAGCGAAGGCTCTCTTTGTTTTGACAAGAAATTCAAAACGATGTATTTTACAAGATGCCCAAATAAAGACAAGATGATGTTGGGTTGTGATATATGGAAGGTCAATATTGTTGACGGTGAATTTGTAGATCCAATCAAGCTCAATCTAAAACAAGATGAAAAAGAATCTGTTGGACATCCTTGTTTGACAACAGATGGGATGAAGCTAATATTCGCCTCCGATATGAAATCCAGTGGTGGTGATGCATCATTCGGTGGAAGAGATTTGTGGTATATCAGCTACAATAAGAAAGCAAAGACTTGGGATTCTATTCCCAAAAACATGGGAGCAAGCTACAATACCTCAGGTAATGAGTTATTCCCATCAATTGGCAAAGCTGGTGAATTCTTTTTTGCTAGTGATGGTCATAAAGGAATAGGAGGTTTAGATATTTTTATGTGTAAACCGTTAGAAGAAAAAAATACTTGGGATACTCCTCAAAACATGGGATACCCTATTAATTCACCAAGTAACGACTATGCGATTACAAGTCGAGGGAAAAAAGGATATTTTACATCTGAGAGAAGATTGAATAATAATCAGTATGCGCCTGACGTATGGAGTTATAGTATTCCACCGAATTTATATGACGTAAAGGTTATTGTTCATGAGTTTGGTAACAAAAACAAAAGAATTTCTGATGCTCAGGTATCATTNATCGGCGACGATGATTCAGATTGGGCGGACAACACAAATGAATCAGGAACTACTATAAAGTTTGACGTTAAAAACGGAAAGCAGAGATACATCAATGANGATGTTACTTATGCTATTAATGCAATGAAGGATGGTTTCCTACAAAACCCAAATGCNACAAAAATAACAACCGTTGGTTTAAAAGAGAGTCAGTCATTTATTGTTGAGATTGAGCTCGTACCGATCGTTGAAGAAATTCGAACACCTGAGGTACGTTACCCATTAAATGAGTGGAGCTTTATCAATGACTCTACTTGTATGTCAACAGATTCTTTAGATTTCTTATACAACTTACTTAGCACGCATCCTTACATAACAATAGACCTTTTCTCTCATACAGATTCTCGTTCATCTGCCAATTATAACCAAGTGCTCTCAGAGAATAGAGCCAAGGCCGTTTATAAGTTCTTAGTTGAAGAAAAAGGTATTGATTCTAGAAGAATTCAACCTATTGGAAAAGGAGAGGCTGAGCCTGCATCTTGGACTGATGACAATGGTAAGGCGATCGTACTCACTGAGCGGTATATCAACAAATTCAGATCTTCTGATAAAGCTAAATTCGAGCGCTTGCATCAAATAAACAGACGTACGACTGCTAGAATTACAAGTCAAGATTTTGATCCGAATACTGCGACTCCGGCAAATCCTGAATGGATGGAGTTTAAGCCTCTGAAATAACCAAGCTAGTTCAGCTCTACATGAAAAGAACGCTTCAAAAAATCCTATTTTTTTTTGAAATGCAGTCCTATGGTGTCTGTGAGTGGTGGGCGCGAAAACTCGGTATTAGAACGACTAAAGTCCGATTAGGTTTTATTTACTTCTCTTTCGTAACCCTAGGGTCTCCACTTTTAATTTATTTAATAATGGCCTGGTTACTCGAGCACAAGCATTATTTTACTTTTTCTACCAAAAGAAAAAAGTCCATTTGGGAGCTATAATTTATTAAAGGGTATGAAGATTTTAATTACAGGCAGCAATGGCTTACTTGGGCAGAAAATTGTTCGTCAGCTCAAGAAAAATAAAAAATCATTTTTGGCCACATCTCTTGGAGAAAACAGGAATTCAGACTGTCCCAATTCGTCTTACAGGTCTTTGGATATTTCTAGTCAAGATGAAGTCAATAAGGTGATTATGGACTATAATCCTGATGCTGTGATTCATACTGCAGCCATTACAAATGTAGATTATTGTGAAACGAATCCTGAACTTTGTCATGATGTGAATGTGACTGCTACTGCTTATTTGTTTGAAGCTTCCCAAAAATATGGAGCTCATTTTTCACTCCTCTCTACTGACTTTGTCTTCGATGGGGAGAAAGGAAATTATATGGAATCTGATCAGCCGAATCCTCTAAGTATTTATGCCCAATCAAAGGTAGACGCCGAAAGGATTCTTATAAATTCGGCAAACAAAAATTGGTCTATTGTAAGAACGATTATTGTTTTTGGTGAAGGAAATAATTTGTCTCGATCCAATATTGTGTTGTGGGCCAAAGAGGCGTTGACTTCAGGAAAAGAGCTAAATATTATTGACGACCAATTTAGAGCGCCAACTTGGGCTGATGACCTCGCATGGGCGTGTATTAGAATAGCTGAGCTGCATAAAACGGGAATATATCATATCTCCGGGCCAGAGATATTCTCAATTTATGAGCTTGTACTTAGGGTGGCTAAGTCTTGTGGCTTAGACACTAAATCACTAAATAAAACGACGAGTGAGTCATTGAATCAAGCTGCCAAAAGACCGCCAAAAACTGGGTTTGACCTCAGTAAAGCACGCGCTGAAATTGATTATAGACCCATGTCTTTTGAGGATAGCTTAAAGCTTTTATTCTCGGTCTAAAAACCTTACCTTCGACACAACAATTGTAAACATTAAAATCACCTCATGAAAAAAGGAATCTTTGCTCTAATCGCTCTTTTATTACCTATGCTGAGCTTCGCTCAAGATGAAATGGGGTTAGACCAAAAAATAGACCAGGCATTTAAACCTATTTCAGATTTTATTTCAGGTATTATATTTTTTGAAGTTTTTGACGGAGCACCCTTTGTCATTATTCTATTGGTTTGCAGCGCTTTATTCTTCACACTTTATTTTGGTTTTCCAAACATTCGTTTTTTTGGCAAAGCAATAAATGTTGTTCGTGGTAAATACGACCACGTGGATCATACTACTTCGGGTGATGCGGCTTTGGCTGTTGATGGTGATATTAAGGATACTATTTCCGATGAAAGTAAGGAAGGAGAAGTTACCCATTTTCAAGCTTTGGCTACTGCGGTATCTGGAACTGTGGGGAATGGAAATATAGCTGGTGTGGCATTAGCCATTGCTTTGGGAGGTCCCGGAGCCACCTTTTGGATGGTAGTTTGTGGTTTGTTAGGGATGTCCTCAAAATTTGTTGAATGTACTTTGGGAGTCCAATACAGAGACATAGGAGAAGACGGAACAGTTTATGGAGGTCCCATGTATTATTTAAGCAAGGGATTAAAGGAAAAAGGTTTCGCAACATTGGGCAAAATAACAGCCGCGTTGTTCGCTATTTTTTGTATTGGAGGTTCATTTGGTGGAGGAAATGCAGCACAAAGTAACCAAGCTACAATCGTATTGAAGGAGCTAATGGGTTGGGAAAGTTCAAGTGCAGGTGCAATCATAGGAGTTGTTTTAGCTGTTTTAGTTGGGATTATTATTATTGGTGGAATCAAAAGAATCGCCTCTGTTACTGAGAAAATAGTGCCCTTTATGGCGGTTTTATACTTAGCGGCTTGTCTGTATATTATACTCAGTAATTTTAGCTTTGTGGACGATGCTTTTGCATTGATTTTTAGAGAGGCTTTCAATCCTCAAGCAATTGGTGTTGGAGGAATCATTGGTGTTTTGCTGGTCGGTTTCAAAAGAGCTGCTTTCTCTAATGAAGCAGGTGCAGGTTCTGCGTCTATTGCCCATTCAGCTGTTAAGACCAAATATTCTGCCTCAGAAGGCCTTGTCGCACTGCTTGAACCCTTCATAGATACGGTTGTCATTTGTACAATGACTGCCCTAGTTATTATTATTTTTAATTTCGGTGGTGGAGATGGTGCTATTTTTCAATACGGTGGAGATGGTTCGGGTTCTGTGATGATTGATGGAGTTGCATATGAAGGTGCTGGTATAACCTCCCAGGCCTTTGCTGCTTATATTCCTTATTCCAAGGTATTTCTGACAATAGCAGTTGTATTATTTGCCGTATCTACAATGATTTCATGGTCTTATTACGGTTTGCAGTCTTGGAAATTCTTATTTGGTCGAGGGCGTTCGGCTGATTTAGCTTACAAATTTCTTTTTTTGGGATTTGTTGTTATTGGTGCAGCAGCGAGTATGGATTCAATATGGGGCTTTTCCGACGCCATGATTTTCGCCATGGTTTTTCCTAATATGGTTGGTTTATTTTTCCTTTTCCCTATCGTAAAGAAAGAACTCGCGCGTTATTTTAATGCCATTAAGGGAGCCAAAGATGTTTCATAAGATTAAATCATTAAACGATTAATAATCCTTTTTATATTTCAAAAAAAACGCGTCGAGGATTAGTCGTTTTTTTTGTTTTGGCTGTTTTCGTTGTCTTCATTCCTAGGCTTATTCATTATTATTCTGAACCCGAAATTATGCTCTCTATTGAGGATGTAAAGAGAATAAACGAGCAAGAGTTGCTCCCTAAAGGAGCGCTTAAGCAGACGAATCAAAGAAAACAAAAAAGCCAATCAAAATATAGGTTACCGCCTCGGAAATTTGATCCAAATGAATATAGTGAAGCTGAATGGAGGTATTTGGGATTATCTCAAAAACAGGCAGCTGTCGTAATGAAGTTTATAAAATCAGGTATATCGTCAAATGATGCGCTTAATAAGATTTATGTTTTCCCAAAAGCACTCATGACCTTGATTAAAGATTCCACCTTTTATCCGAATGCTTCTGACCCAGTGAATAAGCTAGAGGGTAAAGTCCTTTCGAGTGATCATATTAAGCTGAAGCCAATTTTAGAATTGAACGTTATTGATTCGGCACAGCTGGTCTCTCTTAGAGGGGTTGGTCCGTTTTATGCGTCTCAGATTATAAAGTATCGCACCAAAATAGGAGGATATTATAAGATTGAGCAGCTTCTTGAAGTATGGAAAATGAGACCTGAGACATATGAAGCATTGACTGAGCAGCTTTTTATTGATAGTGATAAAGTGCAGAAATTACGATTAAACACCATAACATTTGAAGACCTATACAAACATCCTTATTTGAGCTATGCTCAGGCAAATTCAATTGTTAAGATGAGGACGCAATCGAATGGATTTAAAAATATAACAGAAATAAAAAAATCAAAACTGATTGATTCAAAGACCTTTGATAAGCTATTTCCATACCTCATCATTGAATAAGTTTTTTTAAAAACACAGAGAAAAATTCCTAATCCCCTAAACCTTCATTAAATTTGCACATGCTTTTAGAAGACAAGCTTAAAAATATAATTAGAGATGTGCCCGACTTTCCAAAGCCTGGCATCCTATTTAAGGACATCTCCACGATTATGTTAGAACCAGAACTTTCCCAAGAGGTAATCACTCATTTAGCAAGTATTTATAGTGACCAAAATATTGATGCAATTGCAGGTATAGAAAGTCGTGGTTTTTTATTCGGCTACCCTCTGGCCATAGCACTGAAGGTGCCTTTTATTTTAATTCGTAAAAAAGGAAAGCTTCCTTATAAAAAGATTAGCTATTCATATGAGCTTGAATATGGAAGCGCAGAAATAGAAATGCACGAGGATGCCGTTATTCATGGTCAAAATGTACTTATTCATGATGATTTATTGGCTACAGGTGGGTCGGCCGCCGCTGCGGCAGAGCTTGTTAAAAGTTGTGGAGGCTCTATAGCAGGATTTAATTTTTTAGTAAACCTTAGCTTTCTTAAAGGAGACGAAAAGCTAAATGGATATAGTAAGAATATTGTAAATTTAGTCTCCTATTAAGCAGTAATTAATCATTAGATATATGAATTTTGAGCAGAACGAAAATCAGGGCATGATTGCACAAATGGTCCGTGACTTTGCAGAAAAGGAGATTAAACCAAATATGAAGAGTTGGGATGATCATGAAACCTTTCCTGTAGATACGATGAAAAAACTTGGAGAGCTTGGTCTCCTTGGTATTTTTATACCTGAGGTATATGGTGGTTCTGGTTTCGGTTATGCTGAGTATGCGACAGCACTTATGGAGCTCGGTAAGGTTTGCGGTGGAATCGGTTTGAGTGTTGCAGCCCACAATTCGTTATGTACGGGTCATATTTTTTATCATGGAAATGAAGAACAGAAAAGAAAGTATTTACCAAAGCTTGCTAGTGGAGAATGGATTGGTGCGTGGGGCTTGACTGAGGCGAATACAGGCTCGGATGCCATGCGCATGAAAACGACAGCAGTCAAAGACGGTGACCATTGGGTGTTGAATGGGACTAAAAACTGGATTACGCACGGTTTATCGGGAGACGTAGCAGTTGTTTTGATTAGAACTGGGGATCTTCTAGATAGTAATGGCATCAGTGCTTTTATCATTGAAAAAGGAACTCCAGGGTTTTCAGCGGTTAAAATAAAAGAGAAATTAGGTGTTCGAGCGAGTGAAACTGCAGAGCTCATTTTTGATAACGTGCGTATCCCCGAATCTAATGTTATTGGTGAGGTTGGAGCTGGCTT
>NYTQ01000085.1 GCA_002683585.1 Cryomorphaceae bacterium | reverse complement strand
GGAGTTTGGCATCCTATTGATCTTTCTATTCAATCCAACAATGATGAAAATAGAGATAGCTATTCAATGGTGAACGCGACCAATAATTTTAAAACATATTTCCCTTCCGTCATTACGGACGGTTTATTCTGTCAGTTTTCTGAGCATGAATACATCAAAGATTTACTTTTTGGAAAAATGTATTTTGAATCGAATGGTGCAGTAATCTCCTCTGAATCTATGCATTCAAGTAATCCAGTTTTTTCCTCCAATACAGCAAAATATAACAATGTTTATGAAGGCGTTGATTTAGAAATTACGATCAATGAAAGCCGCAGAAAGGCCGATTATATAATTCAATCTTCTGAGTTTATGAATCAGGTTCCAGCGTTAGCGGATTTTTTAGTTTTTGAAGAAATCATTGAACTCCCAGAAAACTGGACGGCAATTCTCAGAGATAATAGAGTTGATTTCATCAATGCCGAAGGTGCTATTAAAGCGGGGTATGATGTCCCTCGATTAAAAGATGATGGACAAAAGAGTCGCTTAAAAGATCAAAATATAAAATTTTTAGACAAGCAAAATACTGATGATATATTCTTTGAATTGTTCCCGGCCGGAAACAATTTTAAACTTTTGACAAAGATAAGTTTGAATTGGATTAGATCAAATGAACGTGTTTTCCCTATCGTAATAGATCCTGATTTAATTACAGGTGGTTCTGCCCCTGCGGCGTTGTATGATCAAAATCACCCGAGTAGCTATGTTCAATCCATAGACCTTTTTGCGCCAACAGCGCCAACCGGCTCAATCATCGATGGTGTGAATTTTTATGTTTATTCTGCTTTCACGGGAGATGATGCTTTTTTAGCAAATGGTTCGAATTTATATCCTTATAATACCTATGCTGTTTCAGCGGGATATACATCCCCAAAACTTACCGGCTCTAAGTTTGGAACAAATATTACGGCTACAGGTACTGGTTCAGCAGGTCAATATGCGCTTTCGACTGACATCTTTAACGGAGAAGAAGTAAATCAGGACTGGAATGTTGAATTGGTTTCAGCTCAGTTTTGGTGGGCAATTGTAGCTTATTATGCAATAGAAGTTACTTTCATAGCACCAGATTGTTCTGCATCATCAACGCCTTCTATTGACATGGCAGACGACACAGGCTTGACAAATGTCACTTTCAATAACATTAACAATTCTTCATTAGGAACTTCGGGACTTGTATCAACGGGAATAAGTACAGATGTCTGTCGCGGTTTGTCCTATCCCTTATCTGCTAAAGTTAACACTGCAGGAGACTGGACAGTGCGTGTTAAGGCCTGGATAGACTGGAACAACAATGGTACCTTCGAGGAAAGTACTGAGGCGTACAACTTGGGTACAGCACGCAATGGCACAGATATAGCTGTTTCTGATCCTCAAACGATAACAGTTCCCTCTGATGCTGCCTTTGGTGCGATTCCCATGCGTGTGGTTGCTGCCGAGTCTTCTAGCTATCCATCTGCTTGTGACAATACCCTTTATGGTGAGATTGAAGACTATACCATAGTGATTGCAAATCCACAAATAACATCTTCATCCCAAATAGTAGATGAGACTACATGCGGTATATCAAATCTTTCTATATCCGTTGATGCAAATACGGGCTCTGGTGAATGGACCTATTCAAGTGGAACAACAGGGTTGTTTTCCTCTTCAACTGATCAAAGTACTACATTTCAAACGAATACATATGATACTCCTATCACCTTGACTTGGACCCAACTAAGCGGAGAATGTATTAATACTGTCGCTGAGATTACTACAAAATTTAATCAACCCAATACGTCAGTATTGAGTGGTATTTCAATTTCAACGGATTCTTGGCTTTGGGGAGGTTTATCAAATACCGATTGGTCAATATCAGATAATTGGTATGCATATAACGGTCAGTATTGGATTCGTCAGACTAGTGAAATTCCTTCTTCTTCAGATAAGGTATATGTTTTACCAAATAGCAGTGGAGGCCTGTGCGTAAGTAGTGCCAATAATGCAACGTTGACCAATACATCAATCAAAGATTTAGTTGTTGCGAGTAANGCGACTATTGACCTCTCGGGAACGACAACACTAACGGGAGATTTTAGAAACAATGGAACTGTGAATGCNGGTTCGAGCAGCACCTTATCAATGTCTGGAGGGAATCCTCAATCTATTTCTGGAACCTCTTTATCCTTAAATGATTTGGTTGTGAATAAAACATCATCAAACCTTACTATTTTTGCACCAGTTAATGTTCTAGGTAGCCTGACAATGACTTCAGGAAATATAACAGTTGATGGAACCAATGTCTTAACTATTGGTTCATCAAGTTCAAATACTGGTTCTATCCTTTATTCTTCAGGAATTATTATTGGTAAGCTTAGACGATACTTCACTGGTTCTGCGGGTTCTCAATTTTTCCCCGTGGGAACATCTAATGTACTGCGCGATGTAGATGTTGACTTCACCGCCTCTCCAGGGGTAGACCAATATTTAACCGTATCATATAATGAAGGGGTTCCTCAGCTAAATGGTGCTGATTTATATAGTGGATTACCTTTNGTTACTTCTGATGGTCAATTGATTCAAAATTATGATAATGACGGGACTTGGGAGATTTCGCCTACAAATGATGATTACTCAACATCAATTAACAACAAGCCTTATCGTATTGCGCTACATATGAATAATTTAACCGGAGCATCGGATTATAGTAAAGTTCGTATTATAAAAAGTCCAGGTTCAAATACACCTAGTGCCCATCATATCAATTGGACTTCCATTACACATGAGAGTTCCGTCGGTACGAATTCAGATTTTACTGTCACGGCATCAGCTACAGGATTTAGTTTCTTTGGNGCAGGTGGAGATGATGATACAAATCCCTTACCTGTAGAGCTAATATCATTTTCTGGCGAATGTATAAATGGCTTGGTGGATTTAGATTGGCAAACGGCTTCAGAATCCAATAGTGCTTATTTTGATGTTGAATATTCTCGAGATGGCCAAGAGTGGGATGTGATTCATTCTGAAACTGCAATGGGCAACAGTAATACTCTTACTTCGTATGGATATNTGCATAAACAAGCTATTGCAGGTAGCAATTATTANAGATTGAATCAAATTGATATTGATGGAGAGATACACTCGTATTACGATTTTGTCATAAATGCAGATTGTAAACAAAATAATACGACTCNCTTTTCTTCTTACCCCAACNCNAGTATTCATGAATTCAACTTGAGTTTGGAAAATGCACCAGCGGGACATGCAGTATTGATTATTGTCGACCCTAAAGGGTCACTAATCTATGAAAATACTGTTGAGGTTAAAGGAGGATCTAATTTATACTCAATTGATCGTTTCATACCACCTGGAGTTTATTACATTCACATTCAGTTTAGTGANAATAACAAAGAAGTGATCAAGCACATTATTTACTAGATAGTAATCTTTAATTCGTTTCACCTTTTAGAGCAAAGGCTGCTTGTTATAAGAAGTCTTTTAGTACTGAAATTCAGCTCCTAATCAAAAGATTATACNGTCTTTTCATATTAAAATATAAATTTCTTATCTTTGAGCAACTCAAATTAAACTATGCAAATAGCTTAATTAAAAAACTATACTTCATTTGTTAGCTTGTNAGAGGNGTCTNGGCTTATTCAGACCTTCTTTTNAATNCAGCCTTCAACCCTGTTGTNCGTTTTTAAAGACTAAAACTAAACTCAAATTAAAGAATGATTTTCTTTAAAATGGTTACACAATCTAAACTTGTGGAGCTATTACTATGTATTATGGTGCTTTTGCCAGTGACTCCGTCGTATGGCCAAACAATTAAACCAAAGCGGGTAACTGATATTTCCGTAATGAGAACGGCATATTCTCATACTAAAGCGAATGANAATGGTTCNTTTACAAGTACCTCATACACTCACCCTATACATTATCTTGGGGAAGATGGGTTTTTGCCTATTGNTTTGAGCATTTCAAACAATACAAATACCAAGCTATCTGATTACCAATATGTAAACGCCACAAATAGCTTCAAGAGTTACTTCCCTCAACAAATAAATAAAGGATTNTTAGCGGAGTTTGCATCGGATCAATATTTCTTGGATTTGATCAATCCAAGAATATATGCAGAGAAGGAAGGCATTATATTATATGAGCAAAGNATGCACAACTCTATGATAGAGATCAATGAGNACAAAGCACTGTATGAAAATGTCTATGATTTCGTCAATCTTTCTGTTGAGATGGATTTTGGACGGAGAAGAACCGATTATATTATTGAATCTCCAAATGCGCTTGATGAGTTTCCTTTAGATACAGAATATTTGGTTTTTGANGAAGAACTTCAGNTTCCGTATTCATGGAAAGCTAAANTTGAGNCGGGTATGATTTTGTTCATAGAGGGAAAAGACTCCATTGTTGCNCGCTATGACTTACCCATCTTAATTGANCCNAACGCTTCTAGATTATCATCAAAGGCGGCCAATGCAATTGAGCCTAACAAGTTTCATGGAGNGGAACTGATATTTTTTGAATTAAAGGAGAATAATGGGACATATCTTTTAAGNACNAAGATCAATATGTCTTGGCTTCGNTCTCCTCAGAGAACATATCCCATAATCGTTGATCCTGATCTTGTGTTTGGCACTAAAATCGGNTACATCACNGACCAAACNTGGCCCTCTCANTACCAACCCATGNTGCTGACTTCTNCTCCTTCCGCACCTGTAGGTTCTACCATTGATGACGTATCAATTGATATGACCCCCCTATTTACGGTTCCCTCCGATGTAACCTATTCGATTGAGATGTTTGATTCAGGGGCTAATGGATGGAATGGAAANGGNATTTCNNTATTTGCNAATGGAAGTCAAGTACTGAGTACCACATTGCCTTTTGGNTCGACCGTTTCTCGACTTTTTACAGTTGGACATGGGGATTTAATTACTGCTTCATGGACATCCGGAACTGCTCCTGAAGAAGTTTCTTTTAATATTATAAATGAAGTTGATGAGGTTGTTTTTTCTGGAGTATTTGGGTCTTCGATTGATTACAGTGTTCCGTATGATAATGATTATTTTTTAGCCACACAAAATACAACCACTTTTCAATCTTCATGGTTTGATTACTATGAGGTTTGTATTGTAGACGGAACTACGAAACCTATTTTATATGGTTATGACGGAACAAGTATTGTGAATGCCGGAACGGGTTCAAATGGGAACTATGGTTATTCTACAGATGTCTTTAATGGCCAGAATCCTAATCAAAGTTTTTCCATGGGTATGTTAACTGCTTCCCCAGACCCTTCCATTAGATGGCGCGCCGGAGTGCGTGTAACTTTAAGTCTTACTTTTACACCTCCCGATTGCTCTGCTTTAAGTACACCAAACATATCTTTTGCCGATAATACGGGTTTAACCTATGTTTCGTTTAATAATATTGATAATGTCTCTAGTGCAACTTCCACGATTGTGAATACAGGTATCACCACCGAAGTGTGTCGTGGAGGGAGCTATGATCTCAACGTCCGAGTCAATACAGGAGGTAATTATACCGTCTTAACTAAGGCATGGATAGATTGGAACAATAACGATGTATATGAAGAAGCGTCGGAAGCATATGTTTTGGGGTATGCGACAAATGTTACAGATGGTGCAACAGATGCTCCTCAAACTATTTCCGTTCCATCAGATGCAGCAATTTCAACCGTCAAAATGCGTGTTGTGGTCGCTTATATTGGCTCTAATGGTAATTACCCAACCGCTTGTGATAATGTTGCTTGGGGTGAAATAGAAGATTATTCTGTGGTNGTAATCAAGAACCCAGAAATTACAATGGTTTCTCCTTTAGTGGACAATTCNACCTGNGGCTTAATTACATGGCCTATTTCAGTNGACGCTGCAGATGGAAATGGTTCNTGGGACACAGATGCNACAGGTTTTTTTNNTNGTTTANNANGTGANGCNANTAATTCNTACACNNCACTNGGTNTGTTTNACCAAGAAATTAANGTNTTTTGGACCTCAAATGTAAATGAAGGAGTATGTGAGGGTTCTGTGGCTAATGCAGTCATCAGGTTCAATCAACCAAATTCGGCATCAATTGCAGGTGACTTAGTTGCCAATCAATCATGGCTGTGGGGAGGATTAAATAGTGAGNATTATACTGATGTTTTAAACTGGTATAAATGGACCGGCTCTTATTGGGAAAAATCAAGTTCAGAATTACCGAATAACGCAAGTGATTTATTTATTTTGAGTAATACTGAAGCAGGTCTTTGTGTTGATGAAAATAATGTCGCGGAAATAACAGGAAGTTTATCCTCTATAACCATTGGAAGCGCTGCAGAGGCNGATTTAAATGGTATTGTTCAAGTCTCTGGAGATATTGACAACGGGGGTGTTATCGTTGGACTCGCCAATAGTGAATTGAGATTAATGGGGACCACCAATCAAAACATTGGTGGCGGTGGCACAAACCAATTTTATAATTTGAATGTTTCAAACGGAACGAATTCCATTTTTTTTAGTGATCCAATTGAAGTCTCAAACCTCTTAGATATGAAGGGAGGTATTATTGNGAATGGAGANCAAGTCATTACCATAGGCACGGGTAGCGCAAACCCTGGAAGCATTGCGTTCACTTCAGGTGTTATTGCGGGTAAGCTAAAGCGTTATTTTGCAAACGNCACNGGTTCAAAGTTATTCCCTGTTGGAACGAGCTCATTCNTAAGGGATGCACTGATTGATTTTAATTTCTCTTCTCCAGGTGTAGATCAATTTCTTACCGTAGAGTTCAAAGAAGGCGTCCCTCAAGATGGGAATGGAGGAGGAGCTTTAATCAATGGGTTACCACTTTCTTTGTCCGGTCAAGATATTAATGATTATAGCTCCTCAGGATATTGGGAAATAGAACCTACAAACGGGGATTATAGCAGCTCTATTTGTACTCCAACGTATACAATGACGCTTCACATGAACGGTATGCAGGATCTATCAGAAGATATTAATTATACGCGAATNTTGAAAAGCTCAGGTTCAAATAGCCCATCATTGAATCATGTTGAATGGTCTGGACTCAACGCCATATCATCAATTGGTACAATAAGTGATTTTGAAATAAGCTCTATCACAAATGGTTTCAGCTATTTTGCTGCCGGAAAAGCTTCTGATCCTTTGCCAGTTGAATTGTTGTCCTTTTCTGGAGGTTGTNCTGAGGGTNTAGTTTCTTTAAATTGGCAAACGGCCTCAGAACACAACAGTGACTATTTTAGTATTTNCCGCTCTGATGATGGCTATACTTGGAATGAGATTACTCAAATAGCTTCTGCAGGTTTTAGTAATGAACTACTTCACTACAGTTATCATGATTACCCTCATTCATCAGTTAACTATTACCGCCTTTCACAAATAGATTTTGATGGTACTACAGAAGTTTTTGACAATGACATTCTCGCTGTTGATTGTAATTCTTTTAGTGATGATTTATTTTATACTGCACCTTGTCCTAGTAATAATGGGGTGTTTCAGCTGTTTTATACAAGCGATGCACAACAGGACATGGTCTTTAAAATAGTTTCTAGTCAAGGTAGATTGGTTCAAAGCGATTTTGTTCAAAGTCAAATGGGCATTAATGTTTGGAAGTTTAAGGAGCTTTTAGCACCAGGAGTATATTATATCTCCNGCTATAGTGGCGAAAACCTTATAAATACAATCAAGCATATCATTCAATAGGGTAGATAGATAGTTTCTATTTGTATCCGGCATTCAAAAACCAATTTTACTTATCTTTATTAAAAAAGTATACCATGATGCAGCCCTTCAATTTTGATCAATGGATCAAAGACAATAAAGACAAGCTAAAACCGCCCGTTGCGAATAAAAATATGTATCCTCTTTCTGAGGATTATATCGTGATGGTCGTAGCAGGTCCGAATGCAAGAAAAGATTATCATTACAATGAAACGGAAGAGCTTTTTTATCAAGTTGAAGGGGATATATGTGTAAAGATTCAGGTAGATGGCAAAGCTGTAGAGGTCCCAATAAAAGAAGGTGAGATGTTTTTGCTACCGGCAAAGGTTCCTCATTCTCCAATAAGGCCTGAAAACTCGATTGGTCTGGTGATTGAAAGAAAAAGAAAAGATCACCACAAGGATGGATTGATGTGGTTTTCGGATAAAGAAAACGCCCTTTTGTACGAAGAGTATTTTCACCTAACAAATATTGAAAAAGACTTTATACCTGTATTTAAGAAGTTTTACAATGACGAAAAATTGAGAACATGCCCTATCTCTGGAGAGGTTATGGAGGCAGACCCACGGTTTACCTAGTCTGATCTAGTCTGCGATATATGTCCAGTCGTAAATTGCGTTGTTAAAGTCAGTCTGACGAATTTTCATTGTTTTATTTTTAAGCAAAATAATTTCATACGTCACACCCAACAATGAACCCGAAGGTAAAAAGTTCACATCGGACTGAGAATTTTCAAAAGTCCATGTTCCATTCGTTGATGTTGATTGCAGTTGTCCAAGAACATTCGTAATGGTCGTTCCCGAATAGCTGCCATCTTTTTCAATTGAAAGGTTTTGTTCCTCAGCGTTTATATCAAATAGCTCAGTGCCATCTTTCGTATAGCTCTGCAATGTCCAATCATTAGAAATTCTTGCTTTTCTTGTCAAAAGAGAGAAAGCCGGGCCCTCACTATATTTATTACAAGCTCCGAGTAGGAATACAATAACTAAGGAAAAAAGGAAGCGATATTTCATAATGGTTTTTTTTCAAATGTACTATAAAATTGTATGTGAAACAAGGAAGTATCACATACTGAATTGATCAATTTTAAAAAGCTATGTTCTCTATTTCATTGGCCACAGGTGAAATGATTCATATGGTATTCTTTGTCATTCAAATCAATTTTATGAAGCTATATTTCTTAATTTTATAGAAAAAAGATGAAGTTTATTATCCCATTCATACTATTGTTTATTGTTTCATGCCAAAATGATGCATCGTACAATGCCAATACTGATGATCAAAAGCCAGAAGAGCTTGCAGAGCAGAAAAAGCCTGAAGCAGATTATCAGTGTGTTGCCAAAGTATCAGGAATGGTTTGTAAAATGGGCTGTGGCGGTGCAATTCGTAAGGAGCTTACAAGCCTAAAAGGGGTGAGTAGAGTTGCTGTAGATTATGAAGAAAATCGCGAAGAACAAATTATACGTGTTTTTTACAATTCAAGATTTCACAATGAAGAAGAAATTTACGCCGAATTGGAAAAAATAAATAAGGGACAATTTACGGTTGGTGCGACTAAATCAGCGTCTCTTAACGATCCATTATAAATCTATTTTAACAAATTCGTTTGCAGCTCTTTTATAAAGAATATGGTGAAGGAAAACCAGTAGTTATTTTACATGGTCTATTCGGTTTCTCCGATAATTGGAAATCACAGGCAAAAGTACTTGCCAATTATTTTAAGGTAATTGTGGTTGATCTTCGGAATCATGGTCGATCTGAATGGGCTGATCATCATAGCTATGAATCTATGGCCATTGATGTGATTGAAACAATGGATTTTTTAAAACTATCTAAATTTCATGTTATTGGTCACTCCATGGGTGGCAAGGTAGCAATGCATTTGGCTCAGTCTTATCCTGAACGACTATTGAAAACAGTTGTTGTAGACATGGGTGTAAAATCTTACCCAATGCATCATCAAGATTTAATTGAAGCGATTAAAGCAGTACCAATCAAAACAATCACCGCAAGAAGCCAAGTCAATACTTTTTTAATCAATAAAATTCCGGAAGAGGGAGTAAGACAGTTTTTACTAAAGAATTTATATTGGATAGAAAGGGGTAAGCTAGCTTGGAGAATGAATATTGATGTCTTAGAGGCCAATATGCCTTTAATTTTAGATGCTTTGCCAGAAACTGAAGTTCTTGGTTCTACACTTTTTATTAAAGGGGCTGATTCGAGCTATATTTTAGATGAGGATGCTGAAGAAATCGAAAATATTTTTTTGGATAGTGAAATCGTTACAATCACAGGTGCTGGACATTGGGTACATGCCGATTCATTTGAAGCGTTTTTAGAGCTTACTCTTTCTTTTTTATTACGCTAAGAAATATTTAGTCAAAAAAAAACCGCCCCTCAAGGGGCGGTTTCTATATGTTAAGAACATATTATTTTCTTACAACAACTTTCGTCATTTGAACATTTGTTCCGTTGCTTACTTTAATCATGTAAACTCCGTTAGACAAACCTTCTGTTGAGAAAGAAGCTTGTGTTCCATTCACAGTTGAAGACATTACTTCTTTTCCTGATAAGCTCATAACGCTAATTGAAGCATTTGTAGCATCAGTAAACTTGATGTTCACAACATCACTAGTTGGGTTAGGATAAACCTCAAACGAGTTATTTGCAGTTTCTTCAATTCCTGCTAGGTTTTCGTTAAAGTTCATTCTTACCTCTGGCGTTGAAGTTGTGTAGTACCAAGTTGCATCTGTACCATCGTAATAATTCGACGTTTGAGGTGCAGATACACCAGAAGTTGCAACTACAAGGTCGTTAGAAACTCCACCGTCACCATAAGTCGCTGCAACAACAAGATAAGGCTGACCTGCAGTCAAAGTTGTAGGCGATTGTAGAACAAATGACTTAACATTTCCTAGGTCTCCTGCATCAATTGCTAAGATATCTGATTCAGTAATGAAAATAAAATCTCCAGTTTCTGCGTCAATGCTGTATAGTTTTGCACGGACCTCTGCACCTTCTACAGATGAAGCGGAAATTGTTACATCAACACCATAAATCATTGCGTCAGCATACATATCAAAGATGTTTCCAGCTTCGTACTCATTTCCATTGTTAAATGTTCCATTTGTTGCTGTTCCTGGATCTCTAGCGTATATGTAGTCATTAACATCTACCGTGTAGCTTGCAAATACATTATTGTTTAAATCTTCTTCAACTTCAGCAGCATCTGTTGCTACACTAAACTCAATTGTATGAACTGCAGCAGTTGCAGGAGGAGTTAATTCAGTTGTACAAGCTAATGTATCTTGACCTGCTTGTGCAATTAATGCAGGATCAGAAGTTCCTTCGTAAACACCAGTGTATGTCGCAGAGAATGTTGCGTTAATATCAGCAACACCTTGGTTACTCACTACACCAGAAAAAGAAATCGGCGCAACTTGTGTTGTAGGTACTTGGTAGTATGCCAATGGCTCTCCCCAAGCTCCTGTAGAACCTACGATTACGTTATTTAATTCAGCATCAAAATCGTCGATTTCGTTAATTCTTACGTCATCAACTGCCCAATACCATCCCCAATAATCATTATCATTATAGTAGAACTGGATTAGAACCTGCGCCTGGTTTCCTGCTACTGCAGAAATATCAATACTCTCGAATACTGGGTTACCAGCACTTTGGTCTCCAGGGTAGTTATCAGTTTCCTCACACCCGATACAGTTACCTGTATCATCAACACCACATGTAAGTTGGAATTCAGTCCAAGTAGCACCGTTGTCATTTGAAACTCTTACGCCTCTTGTATCTTGCCACCATCTGTAGTTGTACTGAAATGAAAGCTTAACAAATTCTGAACCCGTTAAATCAATCGCATTTACCAAAGTTGCGTTCGTAAC
>NYTQ01000084.1 GCA_002683585.1 Cryomorphaceae bacterium | reverse complement strand
GGCCGGAACAATCACGCTACCGAAAGATAAAAACAATGTTCCAGCCATTGTATTGGTAAGCGGGAGCGGACCTCAAAATAGAGACGAGGAAATAATGGGACATCGACCATTTTGGGTACTCGCAGATTATCTAACTAACTCGGGATATGCCGTACTGCGCTATGACGACCGAGGTACTTTTGATTCCGAAGGAGACTTTAGTGCTGCAACGACACTTGATTTTGCAGATGATGCATTGGCCGCAGTTGATTATCTTAAGAAGCGACCTGAAGTGGATTCAACTAAAATTGTAGTTATTGGGCATAGTGAGGGAGGTTTAATTGCAAATATATTAGGTGCAAGTATCACTGGTCTTTCGGGTATTGTATCTCTTGCAGGCACGTCAATTAGAGGTGATTCCATCTTGAGGATTCAAACAAAATTAATAGCCGAAAGTACAGGAGAAAATGGTGCACAACAGGAACTAACGCATTCCTTTAACAATGCCATTTGGGATGCCGCAATAGCATCTGCCAACATAAAGGAATTTGAAAAAGAGCTGAGCTCGATTTCAAAAGACTTCATAAAAAAATTCAGAAAGAAAAATCTAATTAAAAAGAGTGAGAAAACCGAAGTCATAAATGCAGTAAAAAATACTTGGCTAAACCCTTGGATGTATGAATTTATTCGATATTCACCGAGCATCGATATTCCGAGTATACAATGTGCTGTTTTGGTTTTAATTGGTTCGCGAGATATTCAAGTAACAAGCGAGGAAAACATTAAGGGATATAATAATTTACTTCCTGAAAACGGAAAACTACACTTGGTTAAAGAGCTAAAAGGGCTTAATCATTTATTTCAGCGATGCAAAACCTGCACGATTAGTGAGTATGGACAGCTTGAAGAAACGTTTTCCACAATAGCACTAGAAGAAATACGTTCTTTTCTTAAGATAATATGGGAAGAATAAACCAAGAGAAAAGAAAAAAGGTTCTGGTCATCCGATTCAGCGCAATTGGAGATGTCGTCCTGACAAGTCCTGTAGTCAGAGGATTAAAAGCAGCAGGATTTCAGGTCCACTATGTCGTTAAAGGGAAATTCAAACATGCCATTGAAAACAACCAAAATGTTGACAAACTATTTATCCTTGAGCAAGAAGATTTAAAGGAGGAATTATTGACTCAAAAATATAGCTTAGTAGTTGATCTACAAAACAATCTCAAGTCATTGAGATTGAGAAAAGGATTGTCTCAAAAGATTCGAGTAGTCAATAAGGAAAATATCAAAAAGCTATTATTGGTTCGTTCTGGAATCGATATACTGAAAAATCAGCATATCGTGGAAAGGTATTTCAAGGCGCTAGATGATTTGGGTATCGAAAATGACGGAAAAGGGCTGGACTTTTATATCCCTGAAGATTTCGATATTGAACATAAAGCTATTTCATTGGACCTTTCCAAACCATATATCGCTTGGGTGATTGGAGCCTCTTATCCAAAAAAAATATTACCCATTGAGCACATCATAAAAACCTGTAGCAAAATAAAAGTCCCCATCGCTATTATCGGTGGTCCGACTGATACAGCAAATGGAAAGAGAATTATTGCTGCGCTAGAGCATCCAAATGTCTACAATTTATGTGGGAAGCTAAGCCTTATGGAATCCGGTTTTGTACTTAAAAAAGCTACTCTTGTATTGTCTAATGATACTGGCCTCATGCATATCGCATCAGCATTTGATAAAAAAATAATCTCATTCTGGGGCTGCACAAAACCGAGTTTAGGCATGTCTCCGTTCACGTCTGAAGAGGGCTCATTGGAAATAGTAAGCAAAACGCATCAATCACCTTGCTCAAAATTAGGAAATAGATGTAAATCAAAAAATAAAAATTGTATTGAAGACATTGATCCAGAAGCAATATTGGCCGCTGTAAATAGATTGTTAGAAACCTAAAAAAGCGCTAATTTGACTTAAGCTGCATCGTAACTGAGGTCCCTTGATTTTTTGATGATTCGAACCTTCCCTCTATTCCAGCCATATTCATTCGATATTGAATATTCTCTATACCCAAGCCTTTTTGAACCTCGTTTATTTGGAATCCAATTCCGTTGTCCATGGCCATAATCAGAATCCCTCCATTGTGCTTTTTCACCCTGATTGTAAATTCTGTTGCCTTTGCATGCTTCAAGGAATTATTAAATAGCTCTTGAATAATTCTGTAGAGATTAAACTTATCCATATGGTTTAGATCATCCTCTTGAATTTCATCTTCAATATCAATAATGAACTGAATTTGTCCTATCGAGCTAATTCGATGGGCAAACCTTTCTATAGCATTCAAAAAACCTTTCTCTAATTCTGGTGGCAAAAGATTGTAGGCAATTTCCTTAACCTCGCGAATACAATTTTGAAGTAAATTCTCTAGATCTTTGAAGTTAGCCTTTTGCCCTTCCGTTGGATTGAAGTTTTGAAAAAGTAAATTCAGAAGCACCATCTGTTGTCCCAATCCATCATGAAGCTCTCGAGCAATTTTTTTCTTTTCCGACTCCTCAGCCTGTGAAATCAAATCAAACTTATGCTTCTCAAATTCTAGTTCTTTCGTCTTGTCAATAATCAATGCTATATACTCTGTTTCTTCAGTNTCGGACTCGATTTCATTGATAATGATATCTACAACAATCTCCTCATTATCTGATGTGATCTGGGTATACCTTCCACCCTTCTTATCAATATTACGTTCTTTTCTTGCGTTGAAAGAGCTAAATGGCCGCTTCGTGAGCTCTAGATGGGAAACCTTATAAAGTCTTTGTGCAGCATCATTGATCAATCCCGTGATCATTTCATCACCGATTAGCTGAACAATNGGCAATGGTGACTTATTAAAAACATCTTTAAACTTGCGCTCCGATTTTCGGATTTTCGAAGACAACTGCCTACGCAACAAACCGTATTTTATGGTTCTTTTAAGAACCTTTGCGTTCAGGTTACTTTTAATNACATAATCCTGACCACCTTTAGAGACAATTTCTAGAGCAATAGATTCATCATCCATTCCCGAAAGCACAATAACAGAAGCTAAAGGGAACATTTTAAATATCTTTTCATAGGTCTCNACACCATTAGAATCCTCAATATTTAAATCTAAAAGAATAACATCGGGCTCTTGAAACTTCCGAACCTCTCGCGCTTCCTGAATCGAGGCAACAGAGATTATATTTTCAGTTGGAATTTCAGAGGTGCTCAGTTGGAATTTCACATTCTCAGCAAAGGACAAATCATCTTCAACAATAAGAATTTGCGCCGTTTCCATAACTAATCTATATTTCTGATAAGAACTTTATCCCGATCAATCATCTTTTGAACTTGCTCTTTAAAAACTGATATTTGATCTTCTTCAAGACAATCGGTAGGGAACAATAATTGTAGNTCTTTAATGTAGTCAAAATAAATNGAATCTTTTCCTAAAGTGATTTTTTGAAGACCAGTAAAATAGACAATAACCACCTCTCTATCTGCAGCAATTATTGCTTTTGATGAAACACCGACGCGAAACCTATTCCGATAACCAACAACCAAAAAGAAGATGCTTTCCAGACAAAAAAACAATAAGATGGCGCCAGGTAAAATCCATGACTCCATCAAAAAATAAAACGCAAATGTCAGTGAGCCCATTACCAATACTTCAAGTAAGGTATAGGTCACCACTCGTTTTTTTCTCTTATTACTTGTAGGTACATTCCAAACAAAACGACTTGTTTTGTTNACAATATAAATACCCATCCATCTACGGACACTCCTCCAACNAAGTAGGCCAAAAAACAAGATGCCAAAAGCTAGATAAACATAAGACTGAAACGGTAAATTCCGCCCAGATGTATGGAGAAAATCAATTTGAACATCATAACCAACATAAATACAGAAGCCAATCAAAAGTATACTGAAAAACAAAAGAACACTATTGGTAAAGCTATTCATTAGGAATCAATTTTANTTTTCTTTTTAATAGCTCAATCTCTTCTTTTATTTTGTCATTCTTTTCATTAACCTGAGCAAAGAGCTTTTCAGCACCTTTCGATACCGAAAAATAACCCATATTGGTTTCTGCTTTGATCAATTCTTTTTCAAGGTCAGAAATTTTTAATCTNAAAGACTTTTTCTCGCGTGCAAACTGAGCAGCCGAACCTTCTGACGATGCNGCACCATCTATTTTAGCCCTGAAGAGCAGCAAATCTATATCTTTGGCGCTCATTTTGGACGCCTCAAGTTGCTGCTTTAATGCATTGTTAAATTCTTTTAATAACCCTCCAAGGGAATTGGCAGGAACACTACCTATTTGTTGAAAGTCATCAGCTACTTTCTTGATATCTCCAGCCGAAGAGAACTTCAGTTTTGGAATCGTTAATAAGAATTCTTTTCTCGCAGCAAGATTTAGTTGCAGTTGTTGCTCATTGGCCTTGTTTGTTTGATCTTTTTTATTGAAAAAATAATCACAGGCACCGCGGAATTCTTCCCAAAGCTTTTTTTCATAACGACCAGCACCCTTTAAAGTTTTCCATTTTTTTTGAAGCTGAATCAGGGCGTGAGAAGCTTCCTTCCAATCTTCAGATGACTTTAATTCATTTGCCTCAGCAATCAATGCCTTTTTAGCATCTCTTGCTTCTTTATCCTTATTATCTCGAAATTTATAATGCTCTTTTTTTCTTTTAAAGAAGGAATCACATAAAGCTCTAAATTCTTTCCAGATTGCATCATTATCCTTCTTCGGGGCAAAACCAATTTTCTTCCAAGCAGACTGGAATTTAAGTACCTCATCAGTTGTTTTTTGCCACTCTTTTTGGCCTTGAAGATCTTCTTTTTGGTCCAAAAACTCTTTGAGTTGGCCTAAGATTTCCTGTTTCTTCTTGAGGTTTTCTTGCTGAGAAGCTCTATGCTGCTCATAATGTTTATTTATTTTATCATAAATGGACCTCACTACCTCCCAATAGCTTGTTTTTAGTCCTTCCCAATCATCTTTGTTAACCGGACCAACATCTTCCCATTCATCCTGGTAAATCCGTAAGGTTTTTTCAAGATCACGAATCTGCTCACATTCGTTTCGCAGGGTTTGAAGCTTCATAATCACCTTTTGTTTAAGCTGGGTATTTCTCTTGTAATCATGCTCTTTTAGCTCTTTGTATATCGTTATGTTATGGAAAAAAAGCTCTCTTAAACGTGAGTATTCTTTTTGAATGCTATCCCTTTTGTCTCTTGGAATATCTCCGATTTTTTTCCAAGTCTCCTGAATCGTGTTGTAGCCATTAAAAGCAGTGCCTATATTCTCCTCATTTTCTACAAGGTTTTTTAGGTCCGAAATAAGACTTGTTTTGAGCTTCAAGTTCTCTACCTCAAGCTTATTTTTTATATCGAGCTGCTGTTTTTTAGCATCCTTGTACTTCGAAAACAAAGTATAGAAAGATTCTTTGATGACAACAAAATCGATTTGTTCAATATCTTCACCTAACTCTTTCGCTTTTAGCGCAGCAACTTGCTGTTTTCCTTCACTATGCAATAGCCAATCATCAAATTCTGTTTTTAGCTTAGATACGTCTCTTGAAATTGAGAGCATATCTTCTTCAAGAATGAAGGCCTCAAGTTTACTGATATATTCGTTTTCCATCCTTAATTTTTTAGATCAAACGAGGACAAATCATTAAATGCTTTGACACGTTCATTAATATCTGTCTGGTTAATTTCTAATAGGCGCTCTGTCCCAAACTTCTCCACACAAAAAGAAGCCATAGCAGAACCATAAATAACCGCCCTTTTCATATTCTCAAAGCTTTGGTCGTCGCTCGCAGCAATATAACCCATAAACCCTCCAGCAAATGTATCACCCGCACCAGTTGGATCAAAAACCTCTGCTAAAGGTAACGCCGGAGCAAAAAACATTTGATTCGCAGAAAAAAGTAAGGCACCATGTTCTCCCTTTTTGATAATAACATAAGTAGGACCCATTTTCAAAATCTCTTTTGCAGCAGTTACCAAAGCATATTCTCCAGTAAGTTGTCGTGCCTCTTCATCATTTATAATCAAAACATCCACCATCGATATCGTCTTTTTCAAATCATCCATAGCAATATCCATCCAGAAATTCATGGTATCCATAGCGATCAGCTTTGGTCGTTGTTCCATTCTTTCAATGACTGTACTTTGCACCAGCGGGCTTAGATTTCCTAACATAATATAGGATGATCCCTGGTAGCTGTCGGGAACGATTGGATCAAAATGCTCTAGAACATTAAGCTCGGTAACCAAGGTGTCTCGGCTATTCATATCATTGTGGTATTTACCCGACCAAAAAAAAGTCTTCTCACCCTCCTTAACTTGTAAACCGGAGGTATCGATTCCTCTGGAGTTCATATCGTCAAGAACACCCGAAGGAAAATCTGAGCCAACAACGGAAATAATCTTCTGCTTTTCCACAAAAAAAGAGGATGCAAGTGAAATATAGGTTCCGGCGCCACCTACGATTTTATCAGTTTTGCCAAAAGGTGTTTCTATTGCATCAAAAGCTACACTACCAACAGTTAAGAGACTCATATTTTTTTTATTCAAAGATACGTAATTCAAAGAATGACTACCTAATAATCTTATACCTTGTTGTAAAACCAAACTCTATAATTCCTCATGAATTTGTATTTTTAAACTAATGAAATCTTCGCTCCTTATTTTTATACTGATTATCAGTCTTGTACAGGTCGTATTATGCCAAGAAAAATCGACTTTAGGTATCGATGAAATTTTCAATAAAATCAGTCTTACATCAACAAAAAGTTCAGACTCAGAAAAAGCGCTGCTTGACGAGTTTTTGAATATACTAAGATCCGGTGAATACTCTGAGCAGACAAAAAGTGGTCTAACAGCAAGCGTTTTATCGCATTACCTTGAGAATGGATCTTTTTTTTATTTGCAAAAAGCCTTTAAAAAGCATAGCGTAATACTCAAAAAAAAACCAATCCTCGACATGTATTGGAAAACAATTTCATTGGAATATGACGAGCAATTCAACGAGATGTTCAATAGCGCTTCAGCGCTATTAAGAGAGTCTGAAAAATCAGGTAAGAACCAAAATGTTAGTGATGCCTACAGATTACTGGCTAGATCAAAAATGTACCTTAATCAAAAAGATTCGTCTCTCTTGTATGCGAATCTTGCATTAAATTTCGCAAAGAGATCCGACTCTAAAATTGCTGTAGCTAATACCTTTAAGGACCTTTCGGAAATTCAAGCCTATTTCAACATGATAGCTAAAAGTACCTCAACACTTTTGAAGCTCAATCAGGAGGCGGAGCGCATAAAAAATTATAACCTACTCTGTTGGTCTACACTTATGATAGCTGAGCGATCCTTTCAGGTCAACTCTTTCAGTGAGGCAAAAACGTATTACCGAAAAGCCCTAAATATTGCTGAAAAAAATAATCTAGCATTATTTAAGGTTCGCATCTTTGGTGGGCTCGCAGAAATTGAACTTGGCAATAATAAATTAGATGCTGCTTTAATCAATATCAACAGAGGCTACAAAAATATTATCAAGAAT
>NYTQ01000083.1 GCA_002683585.1 Cryomorphaceae bacterium | reverse complement strand
AACCAATACAGTTAATAAAAATCAAATCTATGAGTGGACACGGAACTAGCTTTTTCGAAAGCAAGACTTGGAAGAATATTATGAAATACGTTTACGGCCTAGGTGCAGCGGTCGTAATTATGGGCGCCTTATTTAAAATTATGCACTGGCCAGGAGCATCGCTGATGCTTATTATCGGTCTGAGTACGGAGGCTGTAATTTTCATCATGTCCGTGATGGAACCAGTCCATTTAGACGCGGACTGGTCTAGGGTTTTTCCAGAATTGTCTAATGCGGAAGGTGAAGGCGTAGAGGAAGTTGAAGGTGTTGGTCTATATGATTTAATCAAATCTGGAAGCGACGAGCCTGGTTCTCAAGCTGATAAATTAGCTGATAAACTTGGTGATGCAGGTATCGATAATGCTTTAATAGGACGACTGAAAGATGGTATGTCAAATCTAGCAGATAATGCGTCCTCACTTGGTTCTATGGCCTCAGCAACAGGTGCTACAGACCAATATGTTTCAAGTCTTCAAAATGCATCAAGCAGTTTGGATAGTCTGGCTGATCAATACAAGGAGTCTGCAACGTCAATAGCCGCTATTTCAGGTGAAGGAAATAATTTTGGACCAGAAATGGAGCGATTAAGTTCTAACATTGCGGCTTTAAATAGTACTTACGAACTTCAATTAAAAAGTTCACAAGATTATATTGCTAGTGCTGGTCAACTTCAGGAGCTTCAGGAGAGTATCAAGTCAGTGATGTCGGATTTAGCAGCATCAGCTGGTGATACTCAGATTTACAGAGAGAATATGGCAACATTATCGCAGAATCTAGGTGATTTGAATAATGTATATGGCAACATGCTTAAGGCAATGAAGTCGTAATCTTTAATTAATAATTTAAGAACGATAGAACATGGCAGGAGGCAAGGAAACCCCAAGACAAAAAATGATCGGTATGATGTATTTGGTACTCACCGCCTTATTGGCGCTGAATGTATCTAAATCAATACTTGACGCATTTATCAATATTGAAGCGAATATTCAGACTGGTAACACTACCGAAGTACAACGTGGTGATGAAAAGAAATCCGACGTGGCATCTAAGAAAACCAATGATGAAGGCGGAGAGAATAAGACAGCTGTAGGCATCTACAACGTTATGGACAAGATCGATAAAGCTGCTTCAGAAAAAATAGCACTTA
Source organism: Cryomorphaceae bacterium (assembly GCA_002683585.1). The sequence goes on along the minus strand of NYTQ01000083.1, from coordinate 5,145 downwards.
TCGATAGAATAAAATTATTGATTTTTCAGGCTTGTGCTGAAGATTTAAGTCCAACGGCTGAAAAACCCATCTGTATCAAAGATAGGGCGGAATGGAAGCTTGATTTCGCAAATATTACAAAACCGGGACTTACTAAGAATAGCGAGCCAATTAAGCCTATCAAAATGAATTTGAATCATGTAGCAAAAAAAGATGCCTATGATGAACAAATGTTGATTATGGGTATTAATGAAAATATAATGGCCCCGAACAAAAAAGCCCCAGGTTTTGCAGTTTGGCCTGCTATGGAGAAGTTTCGAAGTGAAATATGTAATCTTATAGTCGAAGCATCTTCCGCAATTGATGAAGATGGTAAAAAATATTCCTTTAAAGATCCTAAGATTAAAAAGTTTAAAGATTTAGCTGACCTTGATAAGCAACTAACAAAAGCGATCGATGCATCAGAAATAAAACAAGATGACAAGGGTATTATTCGTAGCCTATATAAAGGGTTGACTAAAAATGAAATGCAAGATGACCCACACGAGGAGGGTAAGCAACGTCATTGGGTTGGTGGTACTTTTGATCACGCGCCATCAGTAGCAGCAATTGCAGCCTTATCAAGTTTACAAAGTGAAGTTCTTACAGCAAGAGCTGATGCAATGGCGTATCTTTCATCGAAAGTCGGTGGTGGTAATTATGCCTTTAATAAAGTAACCTCTTTAGCAATTGCAGCGCCTTCCGTGACAGGTGGTGCAACAGACACACTGAGGGTTATGATGGCTGCATTTGACTCAGAAAAACAACCAATCGTAACACCCGATGACGGAAAAGGTACATTAGTCGAAACAAAAGGTGGACAGGCTTATATTGCCTATACAGCACCTTCAGGAGGAGAGATAGAGCTTACAGGTACTATCGCTATTAAAGATAAATTTGGAAATTTGAAACCCGCACAGTATTCTACCGTAGTAAAGGTAGTGGAGAAAGGTGGATCGATAGCATTACCAGAAGTGTCTGTTTTTTATACAGATTGGCCGAACAAAGTAACTTATTCTGCCTCAGGCGTTGTATCGACGTCAGTTTCTTGTCGTGGTTGTTCGAAATCATCGAAGAATAAATCATGGAAAGATGCGGATGGAGTGTCTTTTAAGGGTGATTGGTTGTATGTGAATCGTGGAACGAGAAGTGTAACAGTAACGCTCCAAGGAAAAGATAACAACGGGAATAATGTGAAGTTTGGTGATTACAAATATCCAGTTAAAAAGTTCCCAAAACCAGAAGTTAAAACGAAGTCTTTAGCTAAAAGCCGTGGAGGTTTCTTAGATGTAGGCCTCGGCGATGCATTTAACTTTAAGGGTATTAAATATAAGGTAACTGGTGGAGAAATCCTTGGAAAAGGATTTTCTGGAGACAGATTGAAACCAGCAAATTTATCGAAGGCACGACCAGGTCAGAAAATTGGTATCGTTCTATTTACGAAAAGAACAGATACTGGAAAGAAAGACATTATCGATGGTGTCATCGAGATAAAATAGAGAAATTATGAAAACTACTTCTTTAACGATCGTATTTAGTTTTATTATTGGTGTCCTTGCCTTCGGGCAAGATGTTCCACCAAGAGGCCCATATAACACATTAAAAGGCGGTATTACGGACGGTGTGGTTATTAAAGATGAAGTGCCTATCAGAAGTGCAGTGGCATATGAGCATGTACGTTATGCTGATTATGTATGGGCAAAGAGAGTGTTTTCAAGAATAGACGCTAGAGAGAAATTGAATCATGAGATTTTTTTCCCCTTTGATGAATTTGATTCTCAATTTAAGCCGCCTTTGAATGAAGCAGAGGTCGATGGTCCTTTATGGATTAAACATCAGGAAAGATGGTCGCTTTGGACAGTAATTTTACGTCATGTCATGTTAGGAGACTTGCCAGTATACCGTGTTGCAGACCCAAATTATAATCCTGCGCAGATTATCGAGGANGGATATCAATTTAAATACCCGATCGAAAGAATATCGGGNAGTGAAGACTATTTTCTGAATGAGGAATACCAGAATTCAATAAATGNGNTTGTTGCAGCATTAGGTCAGGGTCCAGTAATCAATGTAAACATTGATGGAACTGATGAAAAACTACAAAATGACCCAGAAATCACGCAATCTGCTCAAGGACAGACATTTGANGTGTGGTTTGACTCTATTGTAAACCTTAGTTTTGACCCAACGCGTTCTGACATGCTTACATTCGATAAAGCGGATCTTGAAATACGTTGGAATAAATCAATAGCCAATGGTGGTTCAGGTTTGATGCGTGANGATGGACCAATTTCATTTCAGTCCTCCGAAGGAATNACGGCCTANAACATNAAAGAAGATTGGTTTTTCGATAAGGAAAGATCAGTTTTAGACAAGAGAATTATCGGTATTGCACCAGTTTGTAAATACACNAAGACAGAACCNAAGCAGCACAAGGAATTACGCGGAAACATGGTTGTGTTCCGTGATGGAGTTGAATCTTTCTACAGCCAAGAAAGCAGTGAATTTGCTCCATTGGAAAGTGAATCTACGATTCAGCTTGAAATGTTTTGGATGTATTTCCCAGATTTAAGAAATGTAATGGTGAATTACTATACGTACAACGACAGAAGCGATGCNCAATGGATGAGCTTTGATGATCTCTTCTGGAAACGAAAGTATAACGCACAGATTTATAGAACCTCTGATAAGTTCGACCGTGAAATTGAGGATTACAGNTTTGGTGTAGATGCCTTGTATGAAGCCGAAAAGGTAAAAGGTGAAATACGCAAATGGGAACATGACGTNTGGAACTATTAAAATATCTTAATATTGACGGAAACCTCTAAGAATTCTTAGGGGTTTTTTTATTTTTGTTCCATGAAAAATATAGGCNACCGTATTAGTTTTGAAGACTCAAAAGTCAGAACAACGGTGGTTATTGTACCTGAGAGAAATTTTCTTGTAAACANTTTAATGGGTGCTTGGTTAGGGATGTGGTTTTGTATTGGAGGCACGGTTATTTGGTCGTTGTTTCAACTAGCACTTACTGAACAAGAAAGAATTATACTTTATATTTTTTTAGTTTTTTGGTCCTATTACGCATTCCGAATTTCTAAAGCATATTTGTGGTTGATTTTTGGGAAAGAGCTGCTCAAGNTAGATAGAGATGGATTNCATATCAAGAATTCATTTTTCTCATACGGTAAGCTGAGAACCTATTATTATGAAAATATAAAAGAATTAGCGTTCGAGATTCCGGAAAAAANAACAATTCGTGCTGTTTGGGAGTCCTCTCCTTGGGTTAGCGGAGGAGAACGATTTGATTTTGAATATTTTGGTAAAAACAAAAAGTTTGGACGAAAACTTGACCTTAAAGAGGGTAAGCTTTTGTTTAACCTATTGAAAGCAAAGATTAAGACATATAGTAAATAAATAAATATGTACGGTAAATTAAAAGAACATCTAACAGCAGAGCTTACAAACATTGAAAACAATGGTTTGCTTAAGAAAGAACGAATTATAACTTCTCCACAGGGTTCTGAGGTCAAAATAGACACTGGCGANGAGGTTGTGATTATGTGTGCAAACAATTATTTAGGGTTATCTTCTCATCCTGATGTGATTCAAGCGTCCAAGAATGCGCTTGATTCTCACGGTTTTGGAATGAGCTCTGTTAGGTTTATTTGTGGAACGCAAGACCTTCATAAAAGCCTCGAATCGAAAATAGCAGAATTCTATGGGACAGAGGATACCATACTATATGCGGCNGCTTTTGATGCGAACGGTGGTTTGTTTGAACCTCTTTTTGGTAAGGAGGACGCCATTATTTCTGATGAATTGAACCATGCATCGATTATTGATGGTGTAAGACTTTGCAAGGCGCAACGCTATCGATATAAGCATTCTGATATGGCTGATCTTGAGGCGCAGCTCATAGCGGCANAAGAACAAAGGTTTAGANTTATTGTAACAGATGGNGTATTCTCCATGGATGGTGATATTGCCAAAATGGATGCGATTTGTGACTTAGCGGACAAGTATGATGCTTTGGTTATGACAGATGAATGTCATTCGGCAGGTTTTATAGGAGAAACCGGACGGGGAGTTCCTGAATACTGCGGTGTTTTAGATCGTGTGGATATTATTACTGGAACCTTGGGAAAAGCTTTAGGAGGCGCAATGGGTGGTTATACAACTGGTAAAAAAGAGGTGATNGAAATGCTTCGTCAAAAATCAAGACCATATTTATTTTCTAATTCTTTGGCTCCCTCTATTGTTGGAGCATCATTGAAAGTTTTTGAATTATTGAGTGGTTCTACAAGACTTCGTGATCAGCTAGANGAAAATACGAAGTATTTTAAAGATAAAATCATCGCTGCTGGCTTCGATATTAAAAAAGGAGATTCTCCAATTGTTCCAATTATGCTTTACGATGCTGCTTTATCGCAAAAGTTTGCGGATGGCTTGTTAAAAGAAGGGATTTATGCAATCGGATTTTTCTATCCAGTGGTAGCGAAAGGTGCGGCTAGAATCAGAACTCAAATTTCGGCAGCCCATTCAAAACAGGAGCTTGATCGAGCGATTAGTGCTTTTATAAAAGTTGGCAAAGAACTTGATGTAATTTAATGAATTTTTTATTTTTGAGCNGCTAGTTTACATGCAATCCACTTGTACGAAATATTTGTCTCTTTTATGTCTTATACTGTTCTCGGTGCAAGTGATCTTCCTGTATGCGAATATTGCTGAAAAATCTAATCCAAGATTTGCTTTTGAATCTATTNTGACTGAGANTAATANTGATGGATATAATCCATTTGAATCGAGTACAGACTACCCAGAGCANGAAGAACAGGAGGAAAGTCAGGAGAGTGAAGAAAATGAGGGNAGTAATGAGCTAGAGGTTNTTTCTGATGATTTGTCTGATCAGCAAACTGATTTTCAATTGTCCCAGATGAATTATTATTATTTATTAAAATCATCTGATGGTGTGAATGAAGAACAATATTGTCCGCCCGAATGTAAAGTTTAGAGTAAATCGGTATCTATTTTTAAATTTTATAATAAACTCATGAATAAAAATTTTTTTAAACATTGGCAACAGGATTTACCTGCGAGTATTGTTGTCTTTTTTGTTGCAGTGCCCTT
>NYTQ01000082.1 GCA_002683585.1 Cryomorphaceae bacterium | reverse complement strand
ATGCACTTGGTGTAATGTTTCAATCGGTGTTCTATATGGTCCTGTAGAAATTCAAGGATTTCAAAGCCGTGCTCCATATCCTTTGCACTTTCTAGAATTACTTCAAAATGATTCTCCATGGATTCTTCAACAGCCTGCTTTCCTTTGATTCCATTATCAATACACTCGTGGTAGCGTTCTTTTATGTTGAAGCTTTCTAGTTTGTTTGTATCCATGAACTTATCATAGCCCTTCGGGAATTGATAATTCGCCTCAAATTCCATGTCTTCTAACTCAGACACCCTAGATTCAAGAAATCTATCTGGAAATTTAAAGGCATCCTGCCAATTGATATAATCTTGCCAAAGTCCAAACCTTCTTACATTATTTCCCAAATCAATGATATGGAAGTTTGACTTGTTCGGAAGCTTACGTGAACCTCGGCCAATCATTTGATGATAAAGCGTAAGAGATCTAGTCGCTCGATTGATGATAATTGTTTTTACGGTTGGTTCATCAAAACCTGTTGTAAGAATTCCCACAGAGGTAAGGATCGCATTCGGTGTTTCTTTAAACCACTTTAAGATGTCTTTTCTATCTTTATCACTAAAAGTAGAGTCAAGGTGCTTGATATTGTAATCTAGTTTTTCGAATGATTCTTTTACCCGAATAGAGGTTTCAATTCCTGCATTGAAAATCAATGTCTTTTTACCTAAAGCTACTTCCTCATAAGCAAAAATTAATTTTTCTTGCATGAAGTAATTGCTGTAGAGCATATCAGAGCTAGTAATGGTAAAATCTCCATTGGTGCCAATTTTCAAACCATGAAGGTTGACATCATAGCTGAACGTATCTGCATTAGACAAGTAAGACTTTTCAATTAATCCGGCAATAGACTCCCCAACGAGCAATCGGTTGTAATTGTCTTTTAGTGGAAGGGATTTATTACTGCTTAAAGGTGTTGCCGTTACGCCAAGGATGTTGCAATCTTCATAATACTGGAATATCTTCCTGAAGCTGTTGTAATGCGCCTCATCTACAATTACCAAACCTACGTTTTTAATAAAATCGTGGTCATCGGTAAGTCTGTTGTGAAGGGTTTCAACCATTGCGATAAAGCAAGAATACTCATCTTGATCTGGTAGGTCTTTGACCTCTGAATTAATGATTTTATTGGCGACTCCTATGGCTGAAAGTTGCTTTGATGTTTGGACAGAAAGCTCAATTCTATGCGTCAGAATCAATACTTTCTTTTTCCATTGTTCAATATACTTCTTTCCTATCTCAGAGAAAATAACCGTTTTCCCACCGCCAGTAGGTAGTTGGTAAAGCAGGTTGAAGTCTTTGCCATTACTGGATAATTCGTTCAGAATTGTATTTACAGTTTCCTCTTGAAATGGATAAAGTTTTTTGGCTTTGTACAGGTCAACATCAATCATTCTTCCTTGTGTTTGGCAAGTTGCAAAAGTACGTCCTTTCTTTTAAAGACGCTAGAGAAAAATTGATTTATTTTACCCAATGTTCCATAAAAATAGCCCCAGCTATTGCAACGTTTAGCGATTCTGCANGCCCACGGCCTTTTATTTTTAGTGGAAGGTTGATGTGCTGTCTTAGTTTTTCTGATATTCCCCGGCTTTCATTACCGAGGATTAAGGCATTCATAGATTGAAGCTCCGTGTCTTGGAATTCTTCCCCCTCGAGAAGTGCTCCTCCAACTTCTAGCTTATTTTTGGAGATGAATTCATCTAGGTCCTGGTACCACACATTAATTCTTAAAAAGCTTCCCATTGTGGCCTGTAAGGTCTTTGAATTGTATAGGTCAACTGTTTTGAGCGAGCAAACGAATTGAGTGATGCCAAACCAATCGGCTGTTCTCAAAAGTGTGCCGAGATTGCCTGGGTCTTGAACATCGTCTAATAGGATGACTTTTTTGTTTTGATNAAATTTCAGCTTTGTNTCCTTATGTAGGACAAGTAGAATAGCATTTGGTGTTTTTAAGGTAGAAATTCTTGACAGCTCGGCAGGGGAAAGGGTAAAAGTTTGGGGATGAAGTTTTGTCGAAATTTGTTCGAGGTATTCATTCGTGCAAATAATATCCTTAATTCGCTGAGGATGNTTTTGTATGACCTCATCACAAATTTTAACTCCTTCAACAATAAAACATTGTTCGAGATCTCTATTCTTTTTTTGATGCAGGCTTTTAATCCACTTTAAATGCTTTTGGGAGATTTTTTGCATATGATATTCCTTACTTTTGTATCAATTCAATGATGAAGATAAATAAACTTTGGTTGTATTATACATTGCTAGCGCTTTGCCTAAGCGCGTGCTCTATTTCTAAAAANGTACCNGAAGGTTATTTCTTGTTAAAGTCTAACCGCATAGAGTATGTTCAGAAAGTAAAGTTTGCATACGATTTAGAGGATATTTTAAAGCAACGTCCGAATCAAAGAACATTTGGAATGCTCTTGAAGTTACGTACCTACAACCTTATTGACTCCGCCAAGATTGTTAAAAAGAAAAAGAAGCACTTTGATAAGTTTCAAAAAAAACTGATCAAGAAAAAGGCTCGATACGAAAAGACCAATAACAAAAGAATTTCGAAGGCAAAGCTGAAGGGAAATACGCACTATCGAAGAAAGGAATTACAGGATACCATTTATANCCATTTATTGCTTCGGGAGAGACTCAAATACCAATTTGGAGAAGAACCAATTGTCTTTGACTCTGTGGCCTATAAAAAGACGAATCAGCAGCTCGTTAACTTCTTGCGNAGAAAAGGTTATTACAATATTATTCTNAACGATCAAATAGTAATAGACAGCGCGAAACGCAAGCTGCAAGTAACTTATACGCTTGATGTTGGTCCTGTTTTTAATATTGATTCAGTTTTTTATTCAGGAAATACGCTTATGATTCGAAATCATAAAGCGTATATCGAGGAGCGTATTCTGAATGACAAAGTCCACCCACTGATCGGCAAACCTTTCGANATTGATATACTNGGTGATTACCGAGATGCTTTTGCCTTGGACCAGCGAAATCATGGGTACTATAAATATTCATCGTCCAGTATTGAGTTTATTGCAGATACNTCACACAAAGAACGAAAGGTGNTGCTAGAAATGAAGCTGAATTCTCAATATGAGTCCAATGCTGACAATCCAGATAGTTTATTTCTTCGCCCCTATAAATATTCTCGAATCAATGAAGTTCATTTTCACCTGAGTGATACCCTAAATGTGAAAGGTCTTTTTAGTAATTATTGCCAATGTTTAGATTTTCAAAATCCAGAATACAAGCAGTACTTNATTACAAAGGAGAAGAAGTATTTTCAGCGTAAAAAAACGGATTCCTCCAGTCGAGATATCAATAGAGATGCTTGGGTACACTTTAATGGNTCTAAACCTTTGCTTAATCCTGAAATTCTAGAGCTTCATAATTTNCTTGAAAAAGAAAATTACTNCAAGGGAGATTACTTAACNCGNTCTATTAGAGGGCTCTCACAGCTTGGTGTGTTTCGTTCCGTTAAACCAGTTATNTATGAGCTTCCCGATACAGCTTCCGTTCGGCTNATGGANNTACATTATTATCTCGAGCCAAGTAAAAAGCAATCTTTCGCATTTGATAACCGATTTACGACTTCTTCAACGGGTCAGCCAGGAATTAGTACCGCTTTGAATTATGTCAATAGAAACGTAAACCGNAAAGCAGCGAAGCTAACGCTTNCATTTGGTGCGGGTTTTGAAACACAGACGCAAGTTTTTGAGCAGAATGAAGAAGAGTCGATAGATCTGTTTAACTCCATTGAGATTGCACCAAGCGTACAAATGGAATTGATTGGTTTGGCTCCATTTTCTCCAACACTTCTCACTAAAAGGCACCGGGCGAGAACCTTGATTACGGCAGCNTACAACTATGAAAAAAGGGAGATTTTTGAAAAAAGGGAGGTTTTTCAGCTGAATTATTCGTGGAAGTTTTTAGTAGGTAAAACACAGATTTTTGAAATGGGGCTGCCCGCAGCCTCCGTTATTAAGCTGATTAATATTTCACCTACTGATGCTTTTCAACAAAGATTAGATTCAATTAATGATCCTTTTTTAACCAATGCCTACAGCAATCAATTTGTNTGGCAGGATACCAGGTTTTCTTTTGAGTACAACAATAAAAACAANACGTTCCGTCCAGGCCGCAGACCTTTTTTAGGGNCTAATATACTATTCTCAGCAAGCTTAGATGCGGCGGGAAATGTTTTGTCAATTTTTCAAGGAATGCAAGATACAAGCGCTGATGGGAGTCATGAGTTTCTAAATCTTAGGTATGCACAATTTGTAAAAGTNGATTCAAAATATATACTTTCAAAAAGAATCAATACAAAATCTTCTGTTCATTTTAGAGCAAATGCTGGGTTTGGAATTCCATACGGAAATAGTACAAGTGCATTGCCCTATGATTATAGCTTTTATGCAGGTGGAGCAAATGACAACCGTGGATGGAATGCCCGTACCCTAGGTCCAGGTGCATATAAATACCATTTGGATCCCGATAGAACTTTAACGCAAATTGGAGACATTAGAATTGNCGGTTCTGTTGAATATCGTTTTTCNCTAGGTGCTTTGTTTAAGGGCGCGGTATTTACGGATTTTGGTAATATTTGGACCTATAAGCAGGATTCAAGAGACGCACAGTTTCAGCTGAATACAATAATGAAAGAAATGGCTGTAGCGTCTGGTTTTGGTTTACGTCTGGATTTAGAGTATTTCATTATTCGACTAGATATTGGCTTTCCAATATACAATCCTGCATACTCGGATGGAGCAAGATGGGTTTTTCAAGATATAAAAGATAGAGCTACATATTTTCAAGAGGGTATTGATGCCGGAATTGATACAAGCACAATGCCTTCTCCTTTTGTTCCTAGATTCCATTTTGGTTTAGGTTATCCTTTTTAATGATGAAAAAACATAAAATTTTTATNGCAGTTTTAGCCGTTTTGTCTTTTGGCTCATGTATGAAGTCTGAAGAAGCCGATTTAGTTGTTTTCAATGCCAATATCTATACAATGGATGAATCAAATTCTGTTGCTGAANCGATGGCAATTCGGGATGGCAAAATTCTAGAATCTGGACCTGATCGACAAATACTGAATAAATACGCCTATGCGTCGTCAATTGATGCGGAAGGAAAACAGGTATATCCTGGTTTTATCGACGCACATGGGCACCTTATGTCTTATGCCGAGCTTTTATTGAGTGCAGATTTAGTAGGATGCNCCTCTCAAGAAGATATGGTAATGCGCGTTAAGGATTATCAATCCAAAAGNAATAAGCCTATCCTTATCGGAATGGGTTGGGACCAATCACTATGGGCTCAAAGTGAATTTCCTGATAATATNCTNCTGAACNAAGCTTTTCCCAATACGCCTGTTTGTTTGTATAGAATAGATGGCCATTCTGCTTTATTAAATGAAGCATTTATAAAATTGCTTGGGGAATTTGATGTTCCCAATGGAGGTGCTGTACTCAAAAATGCTTCAGGCGAATATACTGGCTTGTTCGTTGATGCCGCATTACAGCTGCTTGAAGGTTTGATACCTAAGTTCTCAAATGCAGAAATGAAAACGAAACTTCTCGAGGTTCAAGAGGAGCTTTTCACTTATGGTGTAACCGGAGTTCATGAGGCTGGGGTAGATGCCAATCAAAGGGACCTACTAATAGATATGGTAAATACGAAAAGCCTCAGCTTGAACGTATATGCAATGCTTGCTCCTTCTGATGCCAACAAAGAATTCGCCAGAAAAAATGGAATTTATCGAAATCAAAACNTATTGATTAGAAGCTTTAAAGCATATGTAGATGGTGCATTAGGTTCAAGAGGTGCTCTATTGAAGGAGCCATACCACGACCATCCGAATTATAAAGGCTTATCTTTAAGTTCTATGGAGGAGCTTGAGACCCTCCGAGACTTCTGTCTTTCTGTGGATTANCAATTGAATTGCCATGGAATAGGGGATGCTGCTGTATCTCGAATACTTGGAATGTGCAAAGAAGCCTACAAAAGAAAGCCGGACCATCGCTTTCGTGTGGAGCACGCCCAACTCGTNGATTTAGCCGAGTTCAAATTGTTCACTGATTATGCTGTTTTTCCCTCTGTTCAACCTACACATGCAACAACAGATCAGCGCTGGGCAGCTTCGAAAATAGGTCCTGAACGAATGGAAGGCGCATATGCATACAAATCCTTGCTTAATTCCTTTGGAATGATTGCCTTGGGGACTGATTTCCCCGTGGAGTATACCAATCCTTTNTANACNATTCANTCNGCNGTNNATNGAAANACACCAAANGACTNTCCAGCNAAAGGTTTTCTNANNAATGAAGCANTNANNATNGAAGAAACNTTNANNGGAATGACNATNTGGGCAGCTTTTNCNNCNTTTCAAGAAAATCAGCTTGGCTCATTNGAGCAGGGAAANGATGCNACNTTNGTTGTGTTAGATCGTCCCTTGAATAAAAAACCAATATTTAAGCCAAACTACGCTTGGAAGACTTGTATTAAAGGGGAAATAGTACATTCTTTAGAATGATATTCCTTAATTTTGTCACATGAATGTAGAGCAGATTTACACTAAATGTTTGGCGCAAGGAGCCTATTACATCGAATCTAATGGGGAGGCAGCTGTTATTGACCCTCTGAGAGAGACGGCTCCATATATAAAGCGTTTGCAGGCAGATGGTGCTAAAATCAAGTATATATTTGAAACGCATTTTCATGCTGACTTTGTTAGTGGGCATGTAGACTTGGCTAAAACAACTGGTGCTTCTATTGTGTTTGGTCCTGAGGCTAACCCTAGCTTCGATTTCCACTCTGCCAAGGATCAAGAGGTTTTTTCCGTTGGTGATTTGCAAATCAAGGTCCTACATACCCCTGGCCATACAATGGAATCTTGTTGCTACCTAATGAGTGATAAGACTGGTAAGGATATTGCTGTTTTTACGGGAGATACACTTTTTATTGGAGATGTTGGTAGGCCAGATTTAGCGCAGAAAGCCGCAGATATGACACAAGAAGATTTGGCAGGAATGTTATTTGAATCATTGCGCAATAAAGTAATGACTTTAGGGGATGACGTTATCGTTTATCCAGCCCATGGAGCGGGTAGTGCCTGCGGTAAGAATATGTCGAGTGAAACTTCTTGCACCATTGGCAAGCAGAAGAGAACCAATTATGCGCTTCGTAAAGATATGACGAAAGCAGAATTTATTAAGGAGCTTACGGATGGTTTAATGCCTCCTCCTCAATATTTTGGAATGAATGTCCGAATGAATAAAAGTGGCTACGATGCTATTGATGAGGTAATGCGTAGAGGATTGACTGCATTGAGCCTTGATTCATTTACAGCTTTATTAATCCAAGAAGATGTGCTTTTATTAGATACTCGTAATGCGGATGATTTTGCCGCTGGGTATGTTCCGGGAAGTATTTTTATTGGACTCGAAGGTCAGTTTGCCCCTTGGGTCGGTGCATTGATTCCAACAGATCGACAGAAAATCATTTTAGTTACTGATTTAGGAAAAGAAGAAGAAACAGTTCAGCGCCTAGCACGTGTGGGTTATGACAATGTGCTTGGCTTTTTGGAAGGTGGTTTTCAAACCTGGTTGTCTGCAAGCAATAGTATAGAGTCAGTTGGTCGTATTGATGTGAATGAATTTATGTCCTTAGATTTTGATCAAGAATGTGTCATTGATGTCCGAAAGCCCGGCGAATACGAAGCATCGCACCTTAAAGCAGCTAAATCTTTACCGCTTGATTTTATAAAAGATAACATTAAAAGGTATCCTAAAAACACCTCTTTACTCTTGCATTGCGCAGGAGGGTACAGAAGTATGATTGCGGCTTCGATTCTAAAAAAGAATGGGTTCAATGTCATTGAGGATTTGATTGGTGGTTATCGAGCTATTCCAGAATCCTTTTCATTAAGAACAGACTTTGTTTGTCCCAGTGGCGGCTAAATAACTGTCTTTTTCATTCGTTAATTGTGCAGGGTATTTATTAATTTTAAGGCATGTCTTGCCTAGATTTTACGTTTAGTTATAAAAAAATCGTTCTTTTTCTATGTGCTCTATTCTTGTTTGGGTTTTCTCATGCTCAAGTTTATTATGTGAGTAGCACTGAGGGCAGTGACCAAAATGATGGGGTGAGTATCGAATTTCCATTTCAGTCGATAGATAAGTTAAATTCCATGGTTTTCAGTGCCGGAGATTCCATTTATTTTAAGTCGGGAGATTATTGGGAAGGTATGTTTTGGTTGAAAGGATCTGGCACAACCTTGCAACCCATCGTTATTGATGTATATGGGGGTTCCGATAGACCCATTATCGATGGTTATGGATATCAA
>NYTQ01000081.1 GCA_002683585.1 Cryomorphaceae bacterium | reverse complement strand
GCACCGCTTCTGTCGCAAAGTGTTCTTAAACCTTCTAAAAAACCTTTTTCAGGAGGGATACAACCCATGTTTCCTGCAACAGGCTCAACTATAATCGCCGCTATCTCATCTGAGTTTGCGTCAAATATCTCTGCTACATTATCTAGGTCATTGTAACGCGCAAGTAGTGTGTCTTTTGCCGTTCCACTGGTTACACCGGGACTATTTGGACTTCCAAAAGTAACGGCGCCGCTTCCCGCTTCAATTAAAAAGGCATCAGAGTGGCCGTGATAGCAACCGGAAAACTTAATAATCTTTTCTCGTCCTGTATACCCTCTAGCCAAACGCACAGCGCTCATGCATGCCTCGGTTCCAGAATTTACAAATCTGATTTGGTCAACATTAGGGGCCATTGAGCAAGCAAGCTCAGCAATTTGAGTTTCAAGCTCAGTCGGGATACCAAATGAAGTGCCATGTCGGGCACGATCCGTAAGCGCATCAATGACCTCAGTATGTGCGTGTCCTAAAATCATAGGTCCCCAAGAAGCAATATAATCAATGTATGAATTACCGTCCACATCATGCAAGTAGGCACCTTGCGCTTTTTCAATAAATATTGGCGCTCCACCTACAGACTTAAATGCGCGAACAGGTGAATTTACACCCCCTGGAATAACTTTTTTAGCAGACGCGAATAAATTACTAGAACGTGTATAAGTGTACATGGCATTCGTTTTCATTATCTTATATTTGCACCACGAAATTAGCAATAATAAGAACGTATGAACTTCGAATCAAGCCTGAGCTTTGCAAAAAAAATGGACGAGCAGGACCCCTTAAAGGAATTCCGTGAAAAATTCCTTTTTCCAGACTTCCATAAAAATGAAGTGATTTACTTCACGGGCAACTCGCTAGGACTTCAACCGGTCACGACCCGAGATATGATTCTAGAGGAACTCGACGACTGGGGGAAATTCGGAGTAGAGGGACACTTTATGTCAAGACGTCCATGGTATAGCTACCATGAACAACTCACAGAGCTATGTGCCTACGTCGTTGGTGCAAAGCCAATTGAAACGGTTGTGATGCATTCACTTACAACGAACATTCACTTGTTAATGGTTTCGTTTTATCAACCAAAAGGAATCAGAACTAAAATTCTTTGTGAGAAAAAGGCGTTTCCCAGCGACCAATATGCGTTAATGTCGCAGCTTGAATTTCACGGCCTTGATAAAGAGCACCTTATTGAAGTAGGTCCGCGAGACGGTGAAGAGATTATTCGGCATGAGGATATATTGATGGCCATCGAAGAAAACAAAGATGTGCTAGCGCTCGTCTTCATGGGCGGAGTGAATTATTACACTGGACAATTTTTCAACCTAGAAGAAATTACAAAAGCAGGCCACGAGGCAGGCGCAATTGTTGGTTTCGACTTAGCGCATGCGGCAGGAAATGTAAATCTATCCCTTCATGACTGGGGCATCGACTTTGCGACATGGTGCTCGTACAAATATCTCAATTCTTCGCCCGGAGGAGTCTCTGGGATTTATGTTCATGAAAGACATGCCGACAATAAAGAGCTTAAAAGATTTGCCGGTTGGTGGGGACACGATAAGGAACAACGTTTTTTAATGGAGGATCAATTTGTTCCGATCAAAGGTGCAGAAGGATGGCAATTGAGTAACGCACCAGTACTAGGAATGGCGGCCCACTTGGCCTCACTTCAAATATTCAAAGAGGCGGGAATGGAGCGCATAGGATCAAAACGAGACTTAATTACTGCCTATCTAGAATACCTTATCCTCAAGGTTTCATCCGAGAATGGAGATTTTCTAAAGATCATCACGCCCAGCTCTATTTTCGAGAGAGGATCTCAGCTTTCTTTGGTGTTAAAAAAAGATGGGAAAAAGAAATTTGATCTTCTAACTGAACAAGGAATTATTGCAGACTGGAGGGAGCCTAATGTGATCCGNATTGCCCCTGCTCCNCTNTACAACTCTTTTGAAGATTGNTGGCATTTTGCCGAGGTNTTNNGNAGAGNGGTNTCNTAGNNTTNANTNGANATTATAAGCTGCGCAACGGTATCTGAAAAATGNNCGTGCTCTAATGCTCTCACCTTTNTTGAAAGTNTTTCTGGGGTATCTTTATCTGAAATTGAAACTCGAAACTGTTTGATTATTTGGCCTTCGTCATAGGCGCCGTTCACATAGTGAATCGTAATTCCCGATTCACGCTCTTTAGCTTGAATCACAGCTTTGTGCACATGCATTCCATACATACCTTTGCCGCCAAAACTCGGAAGTAAGGACGGGTGAATATTTATAATTTTATTTGGAAAATATGCAATAAAAGAGGCTGGAACGAGCTTTAAAAATCCAGCCAATACGACCCAATCAATGCTCATTATTTTACAAAGCTGAAGCAAATGTATTTTTTCCTGGTCATTCCATTGGTTTGTTTGGAAAGATACGCCTAAGTCTTCGCACAAGGTTTTCATATTCTCATTGGGCCTCGAACTATATACCAAAGAAATATCAATAGCTGTTCTTTCACTAAAGTTTCTTAGCATTTTTGCGGCGTTCGAGCCTTCACCTGAAATAAAAATAGCAACTTTTCTCATTTTGTACCGACGCAAAGGTAAGAGTTTACACACTTGTTTTGTCTTAATCAAGACCTCTCAGTTGATAAATAATTGAAGATTATGTTGTTAATTGGCTATATCTTGTTTTTCTTTGCAACCATAAACATTAAAAATATTAAAAGATGTCAGATATCAGAGAAAAAGTTGTAGCAATCATCGTAGACAAATTAAATGTTGAAGAAAGTGAGGTTGCAAATGAAGCAAGTTTTACAAATGACTTAGGGGCTGACTCCTTAGACACTGTTGAATTAATCATGGAATTTGAAAAACAATTCAATATCTCTATTCCAGACGACAAAGCAGAAGGAATTCAAACAGTTGGTGATGCAATTGATTACATCACTGAAAACGCAAAATAGTAAGATACATTTTTAAGGGACTTTATGGAGTTAAAACGAGTAGTTGTAACTGGTCTTGGCGCACTTACCCCAATAGGTAACACAACGTCAGAATTTTGGCAAAACCTAATTGCAGGTCAAAGCGGTGCTGCACCTATTACTCATTTCGATGCTTCATTATTTAAAACGCAATTCGCCTGCGAGGTGAAGGGTTTTAATGTAACTGATTTTATCGACCGTAAAGAAGCTCGAAAGATGGACTTATTTACTCAGTATGCGATAGTTTCGAGTGATGAGGCTTTAGCAGATTCTGAAATTTTGAAATCAGAACCAAACCATGATCGTATTGGCGTGATATGGGGTTCTGGTATTGGCGGATTAAATACATTTCAAGAGGAGGCTAAAAGCTACTTTGCTAGTGATGGCCCTCCTCGTTTGAATCCGTTCTTTATCCCTAAGATGATTGCAGATATGGCTGCAGGTCAAATCTCAATCAAAAACAATCTCAGGGGGCCTAATTATGTTACTGTATCGGCTTGTGCTTCAGCAACCAATGCAATTATTGATTCTTTCAATATTATTCGTCTTGGCAAGGCAGATGCAATCGTAACAGGAGGTTCAGAAGCTTGCGTTAATGAAATGGGAATGGGAGGTTTTAACGCCCTTCGTGCGTTNTCCACTCGAAATGAGACTCCCGAAACGGCCTCAAGACCTTTTGACGCAGAACGGGATGGATTCGTNCTCGGTGAAGGTTCAGGAGCCCTGATTTTAGAAGAATATGAGCACGCTATTAAAAGAGGCGCGAAAATTTATGCCGAAGTAATCGGTGGAGGGATGTCCGGAGACGCCTATCACATGACAGCTCCTCATCCTGACGGGCTAGGCGCAAAGAACACCATGCTTGCGGCAATTGAGGATGCAGAGATTCATCCGGAAAATATAGATTATGTAAATGTGCATGGAACATCGACTCCCTTAGGTGATGTGGCTGAAGTAAAAGCCATTGAAGAGGTTTTTGGNGAACACGCCTACAACTTAAATATAAGTTCTACAAAATCAATGACAGGACACCTTTTNGGTGCTGCAGGGGCGATTGAAGCCATAGCCTGCGTGCTATCGGTTAAAGAAAATATNGTACCGCCAACAATCAACAACACGATCCCAGATCCAGCGCTTGATGAAAAACTAAATTTTACATTCAATAAAGCAGAAAAAAGGACGGTTAACATTGCACTTTCCAATACTTTTGGTTTTGGTGGACACAACACAAGTATAATTGTTAAAAAACATACGCCTTAAATTCTGAAGCTTCCTTTGTTCAAAAAGAAAAAGACAGAGGGTGAACTTAAACTCTTTCGTTTCATTCTCAGTAAATTTGGTTACAGACCAAACAAGATTTTCTATTTTCAAAAGGCGATTACACATAAATCNTTTATTTCTCATTCTGAGAGCGACTACTCCAATGAGCGTTTAGAGTTTTTAGGAGACGCTATATTAGACTCTATAACCGCTGAATTTTTATTCTTGAAATTTCCTGAAAGCAACGAAGGGACCTTAACAAAGCTAAAGTCAAAAATCGTAAACCGAAAGAACCTATGTAAGCTAGGAGAAGAAATCGGGATCCGCGAGGTATTGCTTTATAATAATAATAGATCAATAAATATTGCAACCCTCGAAGGAAATGCTTTTGAAGCACTAATCGGTGCAATATATTTGGATGGNGGATACCTCAAAACCAAGAAGGTCATTGAACAGTACATATTTAAACGCTATCTAAATTTCACACAACTCTTAGAAGAAGAAATTGACTTTAAATCAAAGCTATTTATCTGGTGTCAAAGGAAAAAGCTTGACCTAAAGTTTAATCTGCTTTCGGAGGAACATAAAAATGGGAAATGGGAATACAACATTCAGGTGCAAATAAACCAGCAAGAATATGGGATGGGAAAAGGTCCGTCAAAGAAAGTTGCAGAACAAAACGCTGCCAAGGAAACCTTTGAATTATTAGGGGAAATTTGAATTTTGATTTAACCATTTTATTTGCTTACTTTGTAGCTGACTTTCTAAAACAACAACAATGAATTCTACAGATTTTTTCTTCTTATTGGGTGANATTTTTCAATGGACATTTCAAATTTTCGAACTCATTGGCAACGCTTTTAACTACTTTTTGATCCTAGTAATNTCTGGTGGTCTTTGTTACTGGATGACTGTTCAAAAAAGACTGAACAAACTGTCCAANGTTCCCGTTGAAGTTAAAGACAATAAAGGTTGGTATAAGGAGAAAAATCAAAGGCTCAAATAAGCCCTAGGCAACCCTACCCCTTTACCTTTCGTTTGAATTAATATTAACTTAATACCGTGAAGGGACTTTTACAATTTCTACTTTTTTCTGTTCTNAGTTTATCTTCCTACGCCCAAATCGGAAATGCCCCAGATTGTGTTGATGCACTCGGAAATTTCATCTGTGAGGATGCTGACTTTCAATTAACNGCAAATGGAGAGGGTATTGAAGAGCTTTTAGGGAATAATGTTTCCAATCCCCAAACCAACCCTGCCTCTGGAAATGCAGGATGNATTTTGGGNCAAGGTGAAACCAATAGCACGTGGATGATTATTACAATAGCCAANAGTGGGGAGTTACAATTTTCATTCGGCGCAGCAGGNGGNACAGGTTTTTTTGATTGGATTATGTGGCCCTATTCANCAACCGCTTGTGATGAAATTGCCAATAATACGCTTCCTCCAATTAGGTGCAACTGGAACGGTCCCAACGCCGGGTTCACGGGTGTGGCCAATCCCCTACCAGCAGGGGCTTCTGCCGCAAATTTCGAACCTCCTTTTAATGTTATTGCCGGTGAGCAGTATTTATTACATATGTCNAACTTTAGCTCATCAGTCACAAACTTACCATTATCCTTTTTTGGTACTGCCGGAGTCACATGTAACCCTCTTGAGGTAAGTGTAAATGACGCGAATATTTGTCCAGGCGATGAGGTAGTATTGACAGCCTCTGCACCAGCAGCAACCGGTACACTTGAATATTCGTGGAGTCCTGGTAACCAATCAAGCGCATCAATAACTGTATCGCCATCTATTACATCGGTATACACCGTGACAGTGACCGAAACATTACCCACAGGNGTCGAAACAGTTGGTCTCGGNCAGTCAACAGTAATCGTTTTGGATGAGAACGACCCTCAATGTAGTTGTTCAGTTGATGCATCAAACAATGGTCCTATATGCTTTAACGCTACATTTGATTTGAGTGCTACGNCTGTGAGTAATGGAACTTATGAATGGGATATTATCGGNGATGTTATNGGAACGGGACAGAACCTAACAAATCTTCCTGCNCTAGCTCCAGGCACGTGGCCCATTCAAGTAACCGCGNTGGATGAGAACGGATTTGTATGTACTGATGTAACCCAGCTCATTATCATCCCAGCTACAGATCCACAGTGNAGCTGCATAATAAGCGCCTTAAATTCAGGGCCTATTTGCTACAACCAGACATATGAACTAACCGCAACCTCAGTTACAAATGGAGCTTATGAGTGGTCCGTTGATGGAAACATTTTAGGGACTGAACAGAACTTAAGTGGTCTGTCGGCATTGGCTCCAGGGATTTGGACGATACAAGTTTCAGCAGTCGATGGGGATGGTTTGACATGCATAGCAACAACGGAATTAGAGGTTCTTTCTGAAATAGACCCATCTTGCAGCTGCACAGTAACCGCGTCTAATACTAGCCCCATCTGTGTCAATGATAGCTTTGACCTGTCTGCAGTTTCATCAAGTAATTGCACCTATCAATGGGAGCTTTTAGGTTCTGTGATTGGAGACGGTCAGAATATGACCGATATAATAGGCGATAATGCTGGTTTATTCTCTTATGAGGTAACTGCTACAGATGAAAATGGTTATACCTGTAATACGACTACAGAGGTCCTTGTCAATGCTTTACCCTCTATTTCAGCTGGACTAGATGAACAAATTTGCTTCAGTGAAGAAATCACACTTACAGCATCCGGAGGAGTCTCCTACAGTTGGTTTGATGGGGATCAATGGATTAGTAATATTTCGAATGATATTACCTTTAATATCAGTAATGACGCCTCCTTCATCGTCGAGGGGGAGGATACCAATGGATGTATCAATACAGATACCGTATTGGTGTTCGTCAATGCAGCTCAGTTACCTATCTTAAATACCGAAGCTAGTGTGATCTGCTTAGGAGAATCTGTTCAGCTATCCAATCTGAATACAAATGCAGAAGCAACAAGCTGGTACTTTTCTAATGGAACAGAAAGCATAGGGACAAATGATCCAAGTCCGTTCTTTTTTAATGATGCAGGATGCTACGACCTTACTATGAGTATGGTTGACAACAATGGTTGCGATACATCATTGAGCTTTAATAATGTTATATGCGTTGAAGAGCCACTTGCTTCTTTTTATACAAATCCAAGTTTCATTGGACCGGGGAACGGAGAAGTTTATTTCTTTAATACTTCTGTTGGCGCCGATTCATACTTATGGGAGTTCGGAGATGGAGAAGTCTCAACGCTCTTTGAAGATGTTCATACCTACGACATAACACAACAGACAGGATATCAAGCTACGTTAACTGCATTTTCATCTATAGGCTGTAAAGATTCCGTGTCATTGCCGGTCACATATCAAGAGGAGCTAATTTACTATATCCCGAATTCCTTCACGCCTGACGCAGATGAACACAACCAAACCTTTAAACCTGTTTTCACTAGTGGTTTTGATCCCTTCAATTATGAAATCGCTATTTTTAATAGGTGGGGAGAAATGATTTGGAAGTCACTCGACCACACTCAAGGTTGGGATGGAAGTTTTTCTTCGAATAAAGGGATTCCCGTTCAGGAAGGTCAGTATAGTTGGGTAATTAAATTCAAGCCAAAAGATACGGATGGAAAAATAGTCATTCACGGTATAGTGAATGTTCTGAAATAAAGAAACTATTTATCTGAGCTTAGGTTTGAGGTTAAGAAATCACGATTCATTCTAGCAATATTCTCCAATGAAATCCCTTTTGGACACTCTACCTCACATGCACCTGTATTGGTACAATTTCCGAAACCTTCTTTGTCCATTTGCCGAACCATATTCTGCACCCTGTTTTTAGCCTCAACCTGTCCTTGGGGCAAGAGAGAGTATTGAGAAACCTTAGCGCCTACAAAGAGCATTGCAGAGCTGTTTTTACAGCTTGCGACACAAGCCCCACAACCTATACAAGTAGCAGCCTCAAAAGACTTATCTGCATCATCCTTGGTAATCGGGATTGCGTTCGCATCTAATGTGTTTCCTGAAGTATTAACAGAAACAAATCCACCTGACTGTTGTATTCTATCAAACGCAGACCTATCTACCATTAAATCTTTTATAATCGGGAAGGCCTTTGACCTCCATGGCTCAATATAAATGGTGTCTCCATCATTAAAGCTTCTCATGTGAAG
>NYTQ01000080.1 GCA_002683585.1 Cryomorphaceae bacterium | reverse complement strand
GACAATGCCGAAAACTTTTTGTCTAACCTTGAGAGTCAAATTAAATCAGGCGCTCAAACTATAACATCTGCTATGCTACTTGTAAAGTCAGCAGATATCGCTTGGGACCTTATCGGTTTCAATCACATTGACGAGGTAAAAGAATACCTTGAAGATGTAAAGGTGGATGCCTAATGTTAATTAAAGTAGGCGACAACGTATCTGTAAACCTTAGAAGAAAGATTTTACCTAGAGAAGGTAAAATCACAGGTATACAAATATCATCTACTGGTGAGTTTGGCTTAAATGAATATCAAGTAGGTGAATACAACACGGACTGTAAATATACAGGTTCGATAGATTATGAAACCGAGAACGGTGACCAATATTGGGCATACTTCTCACAAATTGAAAAGGAAATATAATGTTACCAGAAGAAAATTTTATATCAAGTATATTAACACAAGCAATCGAAGACGCTGCTTATACAGGTACAAGTAAGAAGTATCTAAAACATAAACAATCAGCAATAGATTGGATCATGAGTAACGATCCACAGTTTATGCAATATTGCAAAATACTAGGATTAGATTCAAATACAATTCGAAACAAAATAGTGAAACACGTTCCTATGACAATAACTAAACAACAGAAAGAAAAAATACATGCCAGAATATAAATTTAATGAAGGCCAAATAATTAAAGAATTAAAACAATACGTTGATAAGACCTACGAATCACATTATGCAAATGGTGTGAAAAGACAAGCAACTGAAATCATCATTGACCAAGGTCATGGTACAGGTTTCTGTATGGGCAATATACTAAAGTATGCTCAACGATATGGCAAGAAGGAAGGTAAGAATAAGAATGACCTCCTGAAAGTAATACACTATGCTATAATACAACTATCACAAGACCACTATTGAATACATCCTTCTTTATCCTACTTAGCGCTAGCTTGGAGGGGTTTCTGAGGGAAGCACACCCATACTTATAAGACCAAGGAATTATAGATGTAGTAGTTTTTTACCTCAAAACATACTATGTTGTAATCGCATAGANACCTTGCAATCTTAATGTGTTAANCACATAGTCATTCTCAATAAATATTTGTATATGTTTTATATAAAGAGAGGTTATGAATGTTTAAAATTATTGAGTCCATTTTTAGTTATTTTTTTGCTGGTGAGTATGATGATCCTATCAAACGATTCTGCCAGAACGAATACAAAGACAACTGGAAAGAAAAGTATTACAGCCTTACAGGCAAATCAATTCAAGATAATTGGAGAGTTTAAATAAAAAAGGGGGCCGAAGCCCCCTTGTAGTTCGGCGGAAATGCCGTGTTAATTAAAAACTAAATTTAGTACCGATAGACCACGATCTAGTGTCCACATTNGTATCTAGTTTAGCGTCTTGCATTTCTGCATATACTTTTAGAGAAGATCCTAAATCTTTATTAATACCATAAGTCTGNTAAGTTCCAGTACCTTCTTTATCCCCATATCCTANTGTAACATTCCCCAAACTCAATGTAGTTGTCGCTGTTANATCATAACCTGTAAGGTCAGTAGCAGCGTCTTTGATTGTGTATGAAGAACCTATTGTTAGTGGTCCAAGTGTTTTCGTAGCACCTGCACCCCAATAAGATATGTCGCTATTAATATCATCTGCATANCCAATAGATATTTCACTACCTAAAACTTTTGCACTTGCAGCCCATTCGTATTCATCAATACCGTCTTGGTCATTAGCACCTGTTGTACCATTGACTAGACCTAAAGCACTAAAAGAAATGCCATTTGATTCTGTTGAGAAAGCNATTGTGTTAGATGATCTTGAAGCATAATTAAAATCTGCATTAGAACCATAGACATTGAAAACATCTGTATGACCAGATATCTTATCCGTGAATGGGTGAGATTGACGACCGACAGATAGGTCACCTACTTCTCCTGATAGACCCACATAAGCAAGTCTTGAATCAAAAGTATCAGAACCAGAATCATCTGTATCCACGCCAACTTCTAACTTTGCAAATCCTATAATCGTTTGACCTTCAACGCCAATGTCGTCAATGTCAATACCAATTTTAGAACCATTATCTTCAAGTTTATTTACTGATACACCAGATGAGTTTTCATCATTAGACCATTTGTAATTAAACGATCCGTATGGTGTTATTTCGGCTGCATTGGCATAGGTAAATANACCCAGCAATACCACCGTTAGTGTTATTGTTCTTAATAACATCTTTTTCTCCTTNTTNAAAATTTTATGATGTAAAGAGGTTTCAAATTTAATTTTGATATCTCAANCTCCNCATAATCTATACTGTTATTTATAGGGGAAAGGNTNTAGNAATTTTAATTATTGACTTTAGCNCCTGCACGCCATTGATAGCATGACCAGTATCTCGCTGNTGTCTTATCTTTTGCTGTATCGCAATTGTGCCTTGCACGGAAAGATTTTCTTCTTGCAGGATCATCCCTCTTGATNGATANACCTGTNGTATCGCCAAACGATACCTTCTTCACTTTATCACCATCNTTAACATAGACATAAAANTTCTTANNNCCACCTCGTATNGGGTCATTCAGTTTAACCTTCTTACCTTGATACTCAGCTTCAGTAATCTCTAGATCCTGGTACATACCTTCACATACTAGATCAATCGCTTCAACTTGTTTTAATGTTTTCATACTACTATTTAGTTCTCCGAGACCTTTAGAAGAAAATTTTTCCTGAAAAGGTCTCGTAACAATACTTGATTAATTACTCTTTTCTAGCTTTCGTGCTAGTTCATGTATTCTGCGTTTTCGTGCTGCTCGTCTTTCCTTATCCCTTCGTTTCTGTTTCTGTATAAGATGAAGCATTTGCTTCTTTGACTTCTCTTTTTCCTGTGTATAGAATAAGTCTAATTGCTCACCATGTATACCGATCTTTGATAAACGATCCCTTATGTGCAGCTTTCGTTTCTTTAAATCTTTAATGAATGATTGATTAGGTTGGGGTTTGTTTTCAAGTTTAGATATCTGTATATCTAAGTTTCTATGTAGAGTAGTTAATGATTGTTGCGTCATATTTTCCTCCGAGTAATTTTTTGATATCTTTCCTAAACCAGGCGAACCTAGTTTAAGGGGGTGTCATTACTATTTAGTAGAGGAAGAAGTAATANANAAGACCTGATAATAATGTTATATCAACACATATAGACCATGCGACATAGAATCTAAACATCCATTTACTTATCTTTATGACTAGAGGGTTCTTCATCTGACCCCTCCTTGAGAATTATNNTTNNCATTGNGTTCTCCTGAGTTTTGTTTATATGTATTTATACAGCGTTTATCTATGCCNNAACAGATCCCTTATGTACTCTAAACCAGACTGCTNAGAAAGCGGGGTANACACTTCTAGTTTAAATCTATACGNCTGCCTGTCTTTTTGTTTGTGCCTGACACTATCTCTTTCCATGACCCGCTGACCTCAAAGTTTACGCTCTGTGCTTTCACTCTAAAGTCCTTTGTGATATCTATGTTCATATCTTCACCCTTCATATTGATTGCCCCTTCACTGGCCACCACATTCACATCACCTTTATTTACCTGAATGTTGACATTTGCTTTGTTACCTACTTCAATCGTATAGTTATTATTATTCTTTGCACTTGCATTGACAAATACNCTTATGCCGCCATCAACAGTTGTACTATGATTGCCTTTGATGTGAGCAAAGTTATCGCCTGTTATCAGGTCATAGTTATCACTCTTGACCCTGCTGATCTTCGTGCCGAACTCATTGATCTCGTAACCTGTGCCTGTGCTATGTCTTTCGTGTATNCTCTCGCTATTGTGCGTGTCGTCAAATTCTTTGATGTGCCCTGCCTCGGTCTCATATACATGATTGTGAGGGTAGACTGCGTTGTATGTGGTCTCTGGTTCGCTGAAGTTCGTGCCGTCATCTGCTGCTATGGTCAATGGTGACGGAGCATTTGCTCGTGCTA
Source organism: Cryomorphaceae bacterium (assembly GCA_002683585.1). Next base: position 4,137 of record NYTQ01000080.1, on the reverse strand, counting down.
TGTCTAGTGAGTTAAAGTCTGCACGCCCTATGTTTCTCTCACGATCTGCCTTACGAATGGTCAACGACTTATGAGGATTATTAGGATCATTGACAGCCAAACGATTCATGTCAGGTTCTGCGAGATACTTGGGATAGTTAGCGTTTGTCGCATCCTGAAATCCCTTGTTACTATCCTTATCAGGTAGAGCATAAGGAACGCCAGGCAAAGTCCCTATGATGATAGGCTGCTGACAGTCTGCACCATCTTGAAAGAACCCTATCACCCATGTGCCTTCTACTGCACCTAATGGGGTTTGTCCAACGCCGCTCACAGTAGCGCTTGTAATAGGGTTCATCGGGTGAGCCCATGGTAAGTCAGCCGTGGGCAACTTCGTCAGGTCCTCTGTGTGATACCCTAAACAACGAACTCTTACTCGCCCTAGTTTCTTTGGGTCCTGTCTGCTCTCAACAACTCCTACGAACCATTGAAAACCATCCTTTCCCATAAAATTTGCCATAATCTTTTTCCTTTTTCTCCGAGACCCTGCGGTCTTTATCCACAAGGCAATCCGTAATAAACGGCTATTTCTTTATTCTGCATAACCGCCTACTATACATGACAATCACTCTCTTGTCAAGCATAAAAACCCTTAGTTTACATGACCTTTTTATCTACGCTTTTTCGTGGTCCTAGGTGTAATCCATGACGATTATTATAATGTAAATGTTCACTATCAATGAATTGCTGCTCTTCATATCTCATAAAGGGTGTCTTTGAGTCCCCTCTAAATGCATTACTGCGACCACCAAATAGACCTGTTATAACACTTTCTAATGCCTTTGTCAAGCGTTTAATCTTGTTCATATGACTATTTATACTGAATCCATGAGAGGATTATGCTTGACTATTGGGTGGATACCTGTTATAATGTTCTAGGAAAAATCTTCTAAAGTCTGTGGGATAGAGAGATTATGTACGATTACTTGGATGACCTGGCGATGCTGATTCGCCTATGTTAAACTCGTCTAGGTCGTATATATCCTGTGTCTTACTATTATAACTTTCGTTGACTTCGTAATAGTCGTTTTCTGCGTCTTGATACTTCCTGTAAACACTATCTTTGACTAATTCAAGTACCATCTTATATTCACTCTTGATAACTCTATGTCTTAATTTTGCGATAAGATAACGACCTGAATGGTGTTCATCATAACCATAACCTACTTTATCACCTTTGTTAGGTTCCATTGATGGTAGTCTAAAATTAACAATATCACCTACTTGTAGATAACTATGTCCTTTCATGACCACCTTAACTCTTGTGCTGTTTTCTACTTGATTTTCTTGCGATATTCGTATACCTTCTGTCAATCCCTCATTATCAGGTGATGTGCCAAAGATACCTGTATCTTCATTATGTAGAAATCTTGTTGACGGCTGTAATACAACTTTACTATTTGGATAATCACTCGCTGTCTTATGACCCTTNTCAGGATACTCTCTCAACTCGTCATCAACTGGTGAGTTACTAATGTGAAAGTTTTTCATTGACGCTGTACCTATTTGATCAGCATGAAACATATCAGAAAAGTAATTATGATAATGATAATCTTTAATACTATATGATTTATCGTATAGATTATGCGTTATGACACGGTTAGCGTATGTTCCTGACGCTTGTTGAGATAATGTATCATAATGCTGTAGAAACTCGTAGGAATCAATCCCATGTTCATTCATGTATATATTGTTATGTACCTTTTTAGGTGTAAAGTGTAGAGTAACCGTTTCCTCTCTAGGATACATAGATAAGTTTCCTAACATATTCTCATAACTTCTAAAATGAAATCCTTTTGTTGTTTCATAGAAATAATAACCAGCGCCTTTACCATTTTTAGATAATGCTTTACTTGCTATCATGTCTATAGCGTCAAATGGGCGTATGTTAGGTATGACTATCTTATCTTGATTTCTTGTTTTTTCAAAAAATATATTCTTTCTAGTGTCTAATCCTTCTCTATCCCGTAATATGCTTACAACTGATTCAGCAAGACCACCATTATACGCTTGACTTACTCTTGTTCTCGCATTTCTAAATAATTCTCTTGAACAAAAATGTAAAGTATATGACATTGTAGTTTCAGTAAGATTAACTCTATCTGATAATGCGTATATATGAAAAGGATGACCTGTTTGTTCAGTAGCATCCACATACATAACTTTATTTTCTTCTGAATTACCTGGTGTATGTAACTTAAATATAAGTCTTTCATTACCTTGTAATTGTGCTTGTGTGATGATATTGTGTGCGTCTATGATGGCCATAGAACCTGTAAGAGAACTAGAGTTAATATCTTCGTAAATGTTTAACTCTTGTACTTGTCCCATTCTTAATGTTAATGGTTCACCTACTGCATTAATTATCTTAATTTCATCTAACTTATAATCGCCTGGGAAATTAAGATGGTCGTAACCTGGCATGATATTACTCCTGTATCAATCGTTCAAATTCTTCTACAAACGGTCTTAAATATTTTGTGTCTAATAGTCTTATTTGTCTATATTTATCCTGTAGTCTTTGCTCATATTGTCTATTTGTTACTGCAACTGCACCGTCCTCGTCTGAATTACACTCTACCAAGTGTGAATAGTCATTAGGACCGTTTGATGATGTTCTACCACTTGTTTGTGTTATCTCATAATGATGTATTGAATCAATACTTGCTAGTCCGTACTTATCTTCTATAAACTCTTGAAACTGTGGTTGTGTCAACGGCCATTCATAATATCTATCGGTAATATTATTTGTCATCAATATAACCCAATGTAAACCTGCGTCACCATACCACTTAAATGCTACATCTTCAGGTTTTTCACCATCTTTGACATCATACTTATCAAATAGAAATACACCACTTCTAATACCTGAACGAAGTTTTACTCGTTTGATAATTTGTGGTAGTAGTTTATATTCTTGCGTGCCTTTAATATCATATGCCATCAAAGGAAAATGTTGAAAAAATGTCATCTAATATCCTTCTATTACATGGTCTTTAGTTATCATTTCTGTTTCTAGAAAGTTTAATCCCATCTTAATTACAACAGGTGCGCCATCTTGATGTGAATTAACTGCGCCTGGTGTGTAATCAACATTAACACTTTGTAATACACAGGTTGCAATTTTATTGTAAAATGGATTTTCATATGCTTGTGTACCATTACTAGGTTGATACATATAATGGATATCAAATTCTGAAGGTAGACCCATAAACATATTAGGTCTTCCAGGATCTCTTAATTCAGGTGCTTGATGAAATCTAAACAGTTTTATAATTCTTCTCACTTCTTCTTGTTCTTCAGCATTTCTTGGCGCAAATGTAAAGTTATATGTAAATGTTCTTAATTCAGGACCACCAAATAATACTTCCATATATGGGTTCGTTGATCTACCAAATACTTTATTTACTAACTCATAACCACCCTCTGCCTGCACTAATCCCTCAACTATACCTATACCTACATCTTTCAAAACTTGTTCAAGCACACCTCCACCAGTTTCTCTTAAAGTTTTAACAAAATCTTGATAGTTATTTTGTTTTAATTGTTCAATGGCTCTACCGCCTGACGCAGCTAAAAATCCTAATATTCCTGTTTCTGTTGCATTGTATGTCGTTGTATAATTATCTTGAACATTTGGTGGTAAATATATTGCGATGGAATCTGTAATTCTTACTGTATTCTGCATAAAACTTTGAGCACCAAGACCTGTTTTTATCCTAGTCTGCTCTTTACGAAGTTTTTTAACATCTGAATTGTCTATAGTTTGTTGTTTTTTGATAGCATTATCAATATCTCTCATGTTTGTATGTTGAATTGCACCACCACCTGTAATACTTTCATCTTGCGTTAAAACTTCTTTAAAATCATTGTCTCCAGGAGCACCTTGATCTACAACTTTATATACTGGTTTAATAATCTTTTTTCCTATCTCAACACCATCTTTTGCTCGTGTGTAAGGAAATCTTGTTTTGTTTTGCATATTGACATAAAATAGCATATAATGACCATTTGTAACATCATTAACTAAATCTTTAGGATATGATAGTGTTGAGAAACCTAGTGGGTCTTTGTCTAGTCTTGCTGTAGGACTAGTGT
>NYTQ01000079.1 GCA_002683585.1 Cryomorphaceae bacterium | reverse complement strand
GGTCGAGTACTTTCGATAGAAAATGTAATTATTATTATGCGGCACAATTGGCAACAAATGCAGGAGAGTCATCTCTTGCGGCTAAATACCTGCAAAGCTGTCCTTCTTCAGATGAGATATTTAGCAACAATAGTCCAACGCAAGTTACCTTATCGTGCTGGGGTGTAACTGTGGACGTTAAGTAATACAATCATTTGCATGTTTAGAGTTCTTGTTTCTATTTCACTTTTGTTAACGGGAATTTTATTGGCTTGTGAGAATAACTCAGGTGAAATTCAAAGGGTTACCCACTTTGAAAATGCTCCTGATGAATACACAGAAAACCTAAACATGTTCCACAATGATTCTGGTCAAACCAAAGTGAATTTATACGCAAAGGTCTCTCATACATCATATGAGCCAAAGCATATTACAAATTTTAAAGATTACCTAAGGGTTGATTTTTTTGATAAATCTGGCGATAAAGTTTCTACGTTAGTCGCCTTATCGGGTGTCTTTGATCATGATGAAGGTGTTGTTGAAGTTCAAGATTCTGTTCGTCTTTTTAATTATGCAAGAGAGCAGCAGTTGGAAACAGAATATTTGATTTGGAATAAGAAAGATAGCACAATCAGAACGGATAGAAATGTTTTGGTTCGTTCTCCAAAAGAAATTTTAAAAGGGAAAGGACTTGTCACAAAGCAAGACTTTAGTTTTTTCGAAATTCTTGAACCTACAGGGAAAATTAATTTAAAAAAAGAATGATGGATTTGTACAATAAAATAATGAAAGTCTTTTGGTTGGTTTTTGCCATCATATTGTTTCTACTCGTAACTTTTAAATGTTTTAGCGATGGATTTGAAAGATGGGCCGTATACTATCTATTTGTTTTACTTGCTGTTGGAATGTACTTTTTTAAAATTTGGATGATGAAAAGAATGGAACGACACATCGCATACATGAAAGAACAAGAATCGCTGAATCAAAAAAAATAATTACAGTATTCATTTGATTAAAGATCATTTCATAATTCAATTTCGCAGAGCTTTATTATTTGTTTTAATGCTCAGCTTCCCATTGGCTGGAGCAGCTCAATATTTTGTCAATGGAGTGGTCTATGATGAAACGCGCGCACCTATTCCCTTTGCTAAAATCTTTGTAAAAAATGCACCGAACCAAAGGACTGTTGCTGATATTGACGGTAAATATCAAATTAGCCTTGCCCGCGGGGAGTATTTTCTTGTATTTAGCTCAACAGGATTTGATACACGTGAATCCTACGTTTCAATAAATACACAAAACGTCATAAAAGAAATACAGCTTTTCCCAAGTCGTATTCAGGATCTTGAGACGGTTAATGTGACCACAAAAAAGTCTAATCCAGGGCGTGAAATCATGAAAAAAGTGGTTGCGCGCCGTGAGCAAATTAATCAATGGAATTATCCACACCGTGTCAATGTATATATCAAGGCCAGAGAGGATGTACACAAGAAACAAAATCAACCTGAGGAGCTCGATGATATTGATGATAGCTTTGATGGACGTCGTCCATTGCGTGATACGATGAATTTATTGGAGGTCCAGCTTGAACGCAATTTCGCCCCGAGAAATAAAGTTAAGGAGTATAGGAACGCATATACCTTAAGAGGCTCGAAACGGAATTTATATTACACAACAACTGTTAAATCAAACTTCAATTTTTTCGAAAATTTGTTGCGTTTAGATGACCTGCACGAGAACCCTGTGAGTTCGCCGATATCAATTCCTGGTATAGTTTCTTATAAATACAGGCTCGTTGAGAAGTATGAGGAGGATGGAAAAATGATTTCAAAAATCAAAATCCAGGCGAGAAATTCAGCAACGTCCACACTTCAAGGATATATTTGGGTGCAGGATTCAGTTTGGCTGGTTGAAAAGCTGAGCTTAAAAATGAAGAAAGGGAACTTGTTGGTTTATGATTATTTTAAAATCACACAGGAGTACGATCATTATGGTGATTCTTTGTGCGTTTTAAAGAAGCAAGTGCTGGATTATGGGGTGAAATACAAACGAGAATCATCGACATGTAAAACAACAGCAATTTTCTCGGATTATGATTTTGATCCAAATTTTAAACCTAAATTTTTCAACCGCGAGCTTGCAGTCACAGAAAAAGAGGCTTATGAAAAAGATTCTACTTTTTGGACTGAAAAAAGACAAGACGCACTGACGGCCGAGGAAATCGCTTTTATTATTCGGCAGGATAGTATCCGGGATTATATTACCAGAAAAGAATACCTTGATAGCGTTGATAAGGTTTTTAATAAAGTAACTGCACTAAAGGTACTTTGGTGGGGAGTAGACCATCGAAATCGAGATAAAAGACACCAATGGACAATCGGATCCTTGATTACAACGATTAGACCTGTATATATTGCTGGTCCGAGAATATCTCCAAATTTCGATTTTTTCAAAAAATGGGATGATCAACGTTCTTTGGATTCTTACACACAAATCTCCTTTGGGTTTTTGAATAATGATATCAAAGGAGATACCTGGTGGAAATATAAATTTGATCCTTTTAGACAGGGAAAAGTAAGAGTTGCGCTTAACCATGATTTCGATGTGATCAGAGGGTTTGATGCAATTACGCAAATTTATAAAAGAGAAAATTTTATTGAAGCCACCAAATTACGTAGCTCAATTGAATATGAATTGTTCAATGGATTTTATGCTAAATTGGCNGGAGAATTTTGTGAAAGGAGAAGCATTGAGGGNTATGATTTTATAGATGCNGCGGACGATGTCNTACCCAATAATGAGCCNTCTTCTTTTCAAACCTATCAGGGTATGATTGCAGACTTCACACTTTGGTTCGTNCCAGGGCAGANATACATGCGNGAGCCATATAGAAAGGTTGTNTTAGGTTCTGCTTGGCCGACCTTTAGTATCAATTATGAAAGAGGNATACCNAATTTATTTGGAAGCGATATTGACCATGAATATTTACAAATTAGTATTGATCAGACATTTAAAATAGGGACTATAGGGACCTCAACTTATCGTTTTCAGGGAGGTAAATTCCTAAGTGCTAGNAATTTGAGAGATCCTGATTTTAAATTTCAAAGAAGGAGCGATCCTATTTGGTTTTCTAATCCATTGTACTCTTTTCAGGGACTTGATACGCTGCTGCGCACCGATGACCTTTCGCTTGAGGCTCATTTTGTGCATCATGATAATGGCGCGATTATAAATAAGATCCCTTTTATGAAAAAAACAAGAATAGGTCTTGTTCTAGGTGGAGGCGCGCTTTATGTTCGAGAACAAGACTGGTTGCATTATGAGGTATTAGCTGGTCTGGAAAGAAACTTTAAACTGTCAAGGAGAAGATTACGCGTAGGTATATACGGTGTGTTGTCAACAGGGAATCAAACACCAACGCGGGCAGATTGGAAAATATCTTTTGCTATACTAGATGAGCGCAATATGAAATGGGATTTTTAAGCAGCCGATTGCTTTTTTTCCTTTGGAAAGTATTTTTTATTACGTACTAAAATCAACCCTACTCCAGTTGTGATACAGGCGTCAGCAAAATTCCAAATGGCCGGGAATACTTGTTGTCCACCAATATAAGGAATAGCCTTTGGCCATTGAACATTAAACTGGAACATATCAACTACATTCCCTAAAAGAAATCCGTGGTGCCTTACCTCAACAGCCCTAGAATACTCCTGGCCATGTATGGTTTGGACGCAGTTTTCAAAGTTACCCGTGCCTTCCATGTAATTATAATAGTTACAGGGATCAAAAGAGAAAAAGAAATCATAAAACATTGAGTCAAGAAGGTTACCTAATGCTCCGACAAAGATGAGCGATATAGCNACAAGAAAATCCATTCTTGATCCTTTCCGATATTCACTCCATAGGTAATAACCAATGCCGAAAATTGCTATGATTCTGAATATACTTAAACCTAGTTTAGCCCATATAGAGCTTCCAAAGGTAGTTCCAAATGCCATTCCCGGATTCTCTATGTAATTCAAAACAAACCAATTTCCAATAAGNGGTTGGCTCTGTCCTTCAACAAAATTTATTTTTATACCAAANTTTATGAGTTGATCAGTNGCGAGGAAGNAAAGAATAAGAACAATGAGAACTGTTAACTTATTTTTCACTTATTTGTTTTGCGCATTTTTTGCATCGATGCTCATTGTTGCATGCGGAACCAATTTTAACCTTTCCTTTTGAATGAGTGTTCCATTAACTCTGCAAATACCGTATGTTTTATTTTCAATTCTTACTAAAGCAGCCTGTAAGTTGTTGATGAATTTNTCTTGACGTGCAGCAAGCTGNGCAAGCTCCTCTCTTGATAGGGTCTCTGATCCATCCTCCATCATATTAAAGGTTCTTCCTGTATCATTNGTNCCATGGTCGTCNTTGTGCGAAAGGGAACCAACTAAGAGGTGGTAATCATCTTGTGCTTCTTTTAATTTGCCTAAGATTAAATTCTTGAACTCTTGCAGTTCTTTATCTGAATATCTATTTTTTTGCTTTGCCATAAACTATGGTTTGAAATGTAAAGAAATTAGTCGCCCAAAGATATCATTTTTAGCGTTCTACCGCCAATAATTCAANNNTNTTTACATTCTTTTTTGANGTAATANTGACTTTAATCCTATTAATTTTATACTTTTCCAAAGCATTTAAATTCTCCCTTGTGTTAAAGTTGTTTTCAGGTAATAGAACCATTGTATTGTTGCTCTTGCCTGTTTTTCTTTTCTTTTATCACTTTTTAAATTACACCAATGAATTTTATGCTAACACTGAATTGAACTTTGGTGTCTGGAATGACTTTTTTCATTCGTCATATAATGGATTGAACTGGTTTTCTACNCTGTTGATTTTGATCAATGGGATTGTACTCAATAAGCTGTTCAATCGGTCTAATTTTTTTGACCGAATCACCTACCTTATTGCCCCTTTNTATTTAGTTTTAATGACTTTTTTTGAGGTTGGATTTACCTTTAGTGGAATGTTGGTAGCGCATACATTATTGATTTTTATGTTGCAGCAGCTATTTGAATTGAATCAGAATGATGATTCAAAAGCTATCATATTTAATGTCATGTTTTTGGCAGGTNCAGCCGCTACATTTCTTCCATCTCTTATTTTCGTTATGCCTCTATTTATAATAACGATTCGTTTTATAAGGCCATTGAGTTTTAGAGATGTACTTGTTGGATTGATTGCAGCAGTTTTACCTTTTGTTTATCTGTATGCTGCATTTTATATTTTAGGATACTCAGATAGACCAATCATTTTCCGGTACACAGTGGGCAATCTAAATGGCGATTGGCTTGTTGTTCTCGGCGTACTTTCTGTGGCAGCNATAATGGGTTTTGTTACGTTTATGAGTCAATGGCAAAAAAGCGCGATTCGTACAAAAAGGCAGTTTCAAATGTTGCTGGCTCTTTTCTTTACTTTTTTAATTCTTGCGTTGATTCATTTGTTAAGTTTTCAACAAATTGACTTCTTCAGTCTTTTATTGTTGCCGATTTCCATATTGCTTCCTTTCGCTTTTAGAAGTGAATCCATGGGAATGGCGGCAAGCGGTGCTTTTTACATGTTGATCGTTTTTTCTGTTATCAAGTTTTTCATTTTCGCATAGATTAAAAATGTATTAATGATTAATTTCGCAATCTAAAGATATTTGCAATGAAATTTGGTGTAGTTACATTTCCTGGTTCAAATTGTGATCAGGATATGGTTTATATTCTCAAGGAGGTCCTGAACCAAGAGGTAGTATCCCTATGGCATAAGGATAGAAATTTACAAGGAGTAGATATGGTTGTTTTGCCAGGAGGATTTTCTTTTGGAGATTATTTGCGTTCCGGTGCAATAGCCAAGTTTTCGCCAATTATGAATGACGTTATTGCCCATGCTCAAAAGGGAGGCTACGTTTTAGGTATTTGTAATGGTTTTCAAATTTTGACAGAAACTGGACTCTTAGATGGGGCATTACTTCATAATAATAACCAAAAGTTTATTTGTAAAAACGTGTTTTTGAATCCGGTTTCTAAAAGTGCCGCTATAACCAAGGGGTTAGATCAAGAGAAAGCATACTCTGTGCCTATTGCGCATGGTGAAGGTCGCTACTATGCCGCCGAGGATACAATTGCGAAACTTCAAGAAAATGACCAGGTATTGTTTAAGTATTGCGATGTAAATGGAGCACAAGGTGACGCTTATAATCCGAATGGTTCAATTCTGAATATTGCTGGTATTACAAATAAAGATAAAAATGTATTTGGTATGATGCCGCACCCAGAGAGGTCCTCAGATCCAGTCTTACAAAATAGAGATGGGGCATCGTTATTTGAGTCATTATTAAAACATTGTTAATGAAAATTTTACTATTGGGTTCAGGTGGNCGTGAGCATGCACTTGCCTGGAAAATGGCCCAAAGCTCCATTCTTGACGAACTATATATCGCTCCAGGAAATTCTGGTACGAGAAAACATGGGAAGAATGTTGCCNTTGATCCAAATAATTTTCCAGCNGTAAAGGATTTTGTACTTGAAAATAATATTGAACTGGTCGTTGTTGGTCCTGAAGAACCTTTAGTAAATGGTATTGCCGATTACTTTAATAGTGAGCCAATGCTTTCTAAGGTTTCCTTGATTGGTCCTGATGCTGAGGGTGCCCAATTGGAGGGTAGCAAAGATTTTGCAAAGGCCTTCATGAAGAGACACAATATTCCGACAGCTAAATACGGAACATTTACCAAAGATTCTATNGANAAAGGGATTGCATTTTTAAGAGCGATGAACGCTCCNTATGTATTGAAAGCAGATGGGCTTGCAGCGGGAAAAGGCGTCTTGATTTTAAATGATTTAGCTGAAGCTGAGCGAGAGCTTACAAGTATGCTTANNGATTCTAAATTTGGTGCTGCAAGTGCGAAGGTAGTTGTTGAACAATTCTTGGACGGTCGAGAGGTTTCTGTTTTTGTCATTACAGATGGTCAATCTTTTAAGCTTTTGCCCGAAGCGAAAGACTATAAAAGAATAGGTGAAGGTGATACGGGTTTGAATACAGGCGGAATGGGTGCAATAAGTCCAGTTCCATTTGCTGATGCGGCCTTTATGGATAAAGTTCACAATCAAATNATCGTCCCGACCACGAAAGGATTGAAGTCTGAAGGTATACATTACAAAGGGTTTATCTTTTTTGGTTTGATTAATGTCAAAGGTGATCCATACGTGATAGAATATAATTGCCGTTTGGGAGATCCTGAAACGGAGGTTGTCCTTCCTCGTCTAAAATCAGACATTCTTGACTTGTTTGAAGGCATCGCAACCAATACACTTTCTGAGAGAGATATTCAGTTTTATGATAAGAGTGCTGCAACAGTTATGCTCGTNTCTGGCGGATATCCTAAGGNCTACAAAAAAGGCAAGCAGATTTATGGTTTAAANAGTGTGGTAGACAGTCTTTGCTTTCATGCTGGAACGCTTTCTGATGGCCCATCTTCAGTGACCTCTGGTGGTAGGGTATTGGCAGTAACCTCTTACGGCAAAAACATTGAGTTTGCTGTAAAAAAGTCCTATGAATCAATAGAGAAAATAAGCTTTGAGGGAATGAACTACAGAAAGGATATTGGNGCTGATTTAATCAAATAATCCTTACATTGTTGNACACTATGTTCAACGCATTTTTTTTCCTTTTTATCGCNCTTGTTTTTTCAGCATTTTTTTCGGCGATGGAAATTGCATTTTTGGCNTCAAATCGGCTAAAGATTGAGGTTGACAAAACAAAAGGAACCTTACTCAGTAAATTACAGACGATCTTTTATCGAAATGAATCAAAAATNATAGCATTTATTTTACTTGGTAATAATGTTTCATTGGTTGTTTATGGTATCTCAGCTGCGAAATTATTAGGTCCTGTTTTGACNGGTTGGGGNATTGAATCTGAAGCAGGATTNCTTCTTTTACAAACCTTNCTGTCNACNATACTTGTGCTTGTTGCAGCCGAGTTTATTCCAAAGAGCCTCGTGCAATATAACCCGAATAGATTCTTGAAGATTGGAACCTTCCCTTTGTTTGTTTTATATCTAATACTCTTTGTGCCTACCCACATTATACTTGCGATAAGCTGGGTTGTTTTGAAGGCTTTTGGTTATGATCAAAAAACCAATCAAAAAGTTTTCTCTAAGGTCGATCTTGAGCATTTTGTTGATGATATATCTGAACGTATGGATAGTGAAGAAGTTTCTTCCGAAGACATGAACCTTTTAAAGAATGCACTCGATTTTTCAAATGTGAAGGCCCGAGATTGTATGATTCCACGTACTGAGATTATTGCAGTTGATATCGATGATTCTTTGGAAACAGTTATGCAGCTTTTTATTGCAAAAGGATTGTCTAAGGTTATTATTTACAGAGATTCTATTGATAATATCATCGGTTATGTTCATTCTTATGATTTGTTTAAATCGCCACAATCAATTAAGCAAATTTTATTACCTATTCATTTTGTACCGTCCGTAACAACAGGGGAGGAGTTGCTTTCAAAATTCACCGAGCAATCCGGGAATATTGCAATCGTATCCGATGAATACGGTGGAACAGCGGGGATGGTAACCTTGGAGGATGTAATTGAGGAAATTTTCGGTGAAATAGAAGATGAACATGATAAAGATAATCTTGTTGAGGAGAAACTATCTGAGACGCATTTTCGATTTTCAGCAAGAGTGGAGATTGATTATCTAAATGAGCAGTATCAATTGAATATTCCTGAATCAGAAGATTACGAGACCCTCGGGGGTTTGATTTTATTTGAGCTTGCGAATATCCCCGAAAAAAACTCTAAGTTGAAAATGGATGGTTTTTCTTTCGTTGTTGAGGAGGTGACAGACCGAAGAATTGAAATCGTTAGTGTTTACATTAAGTCATGAGACTTTTTTACACCATCTTAACATTATGCTTATTCAGCTCATGTTCTTCTAGCTATCCTATATCGAGTAAGCTTGGTGAAGTTTCGGGTATTGAAACTCAATCCAGAGACATCTTTTTTGCAATAAACGATAGTGGAGAAGACCCCGTGTTATATATCATGAAAAGTGATGGTATTATTTATCACAAAATATTTATTCAGGGAGCTAAAAATGTTGATTGGGAAGACTTATCCTCTGATGATGATTTTCTATACATTGGTGATATTGGGAATAATCGAAATCAAAGAAAGGATTTGAAAATCTATCGTGTTCAGATAAATGATTTATTGGAATATTACATCGATGGAGAGCTCAATCATAAGCTTCCCGATACCCTCAAAGCACAATCTTATGCAATTAAGTATCCAGATCAAATAAATTTCCCACCCGAGGAGAGCCGAATGAATTTTGATTCAGAAGCGCTTGCCTATGCGGATGGAAAATTATTGATTTTATCCAAAGACAGGTCCAAGCCCTATAAAGGGATCTGTAAAATTTATGAGGTAGACTTGTCAATCAAACCACCAAAGACAAAACTGCTTCAAGAGATTCAACTAAAAGGTGTTTCTTGGTTAACAGGATCGGTAACTGGTTGTGATTATTTGAATAACAAATTGTATGTGTTGACCTACAAACGGCTATATATTTTTGAGCGTACCAAAGGTCAATTCAAATTGCTTCGTAAAAAGAACCTTGGCCGGCTTCAACAATGGGAGGGAATATCTGTTGAATCAGAAACTGAGGTCAGAATTGTGGCTGAAAAAAGTCGCTTAGGTAAACAAAAGATGAAAATAATTAAACTATGAATACAAGACTATCTATAGCCAATTATGAAGCAGTCATCTTTGATATGGACGGTGTTTTAATCGATTCTGAACCTCAGTGGAAAATCGCAATGGAAAATGTTTTTAAATCTGTTGGTTTAGAAATGGCAAGAAAAGATTTTCAAAAAACAGTTGGGCTTCGTATTGATGAGGTCATTGCATTTTGGAACCACCATAAAAAACTTGGGATTCAAGATGAAAAAGCTGTTGAAGATGCCATCATTGATCAAATGATTCTTTTGGTTAATGAAAACCCAGTTCCATTGAAGGGAGTCAACGAGACACTTGCGCACCTAAAAAAATCAAATATTAAAATTGGCTTAGCTACTTCTTCTCCTTATCGTCTNCTTGATGCAGTATTGTCAGCTTTGAAGATTGAAGAATATTTTGATTTTGTGCATTCCGCTGAGAAGGAGTCTTATGGAAAGCCACACCCCGTGGTTTATATTTCAGCGGCAAAAGCACTTTCTGTAAAGCCATCAAAATGTCTTGTTGTAGAGGATTCTTTTAATGGTGTTATATCTGGCAAAGCAGCGAAGATGGATGTTGTTTGTATTCCTGAAAAAACGCATGAGCCAAATGTGAAACTCAATGTAGCCGATTATCTTTTTGATGACATGACTGAAATGTTACAGGAGATGAAGAATGAATAATTCGTCATTTATTTTCCTTTCAAGGATTCGTAAAATGGTATTGTTTCTTTTGTAAATTTGTTAGAAAGACAACCCTTGGAAGATTCATTTGATTATCAAGAAGAAGCTGAGAATAATTCTGAAAAGGAATTTGACAAAGTCCTGCGTCCCCAAAAGTTAATTGACTTCGCTGGTCAGCCAAGTATTGTTGAGAANCTNGAAGTTTTTGTCCAAGCGGCTACCCTTCGTAATGAACCTCTTGACCATGTCTTACTTCANGGCCCTCCCGGACTAGGTAAAACAACTTTGGCCAATATTATAGCCAATGAAATGGCTGTCGGTTTTAAAGTGACGAGTGGTCCTGTTTTAGATAAGCCTGGCGATTTAGCAGGTTTATTGACGAATCTTGCTACGGGTGATGTGCTATTTATAGATGAAATTCATCGATTAAGTCCAGTTGTCGAGGAGTATTTATACTCCGCAATGGAGGATTATGCCATCGATATCATGATTGACTCGGGTCCCAACGCTAGAACGGTTCAAATCACCTTAAATCCATTTACGCTCATTGGAGCGACCACGCGTTCAGGTTTATTGACAAGTCCCTTGCGAGCTCGTTTTGGAATCAATTCTCGACTTGAATATTACAATACAGAGACCTTAACCGCAATTATCCAACGTTCTGCAGGTCTCCTTGAAATTGAAATTGACGAACGCGCAGCAATTAAAATTGCAAGTAGGAGTAGAGGTACGCCAAGAATTGCAAATGCTTTATTGCGAAGGGTTCGAGATTTTGCTCAAATAAAAGGTTCAGGAAAGATTGATGAGGCCATTACCGAGATTGCATTGAAAGCGTTAAATGTCGATGCGAATGGACTTGATGAGATGGACATTCGAATTCTTAAAGCAGTGGTAGAAAAGTTTGGAGGAGGCCCCGTTGGTTTGACTACAATTGCNACCGCAATAGGTGAAAATGCAGGAACNATTGAAGAGGTTTATGAGCCTTTTTTGATTCAAGAAGGGTTTTTGATGCGAACGCCCAGAGGGCGAAAGGCAACCGAGAAGTCCTATAAACATCTTGGTGTCGATATGGGCTTTAGCCAAGGGGGCTTGTTTTAAATGAATGCTAATAGACATAAGCATTCAATAATATCCAAAGCACAGGAATTAGGTTTTTTTTATTGTGGTTTTTCTAAAGCTGGATTTCTAGAAGAAGAAGCACCTANACTTGAAAATTGGTTAAAAAACAACCATCAAGGGAAAATGTCATATATGGAAAATCATTTTGACAAACGGCTGGACCCCACAAAGCTAGTTCCTGGATCCAAATCAGTGATTTCTTTACTTTTTAACTATGCGACAGAAGCTTCTCAAAAAGATCCTGATGCACCGAAAGTATCTAAATATGCGTTTGGAGAGGACTATCACTATATTGTAAAAGAAAGANTGGTTCAATTATTTGAGTTTTTGAATGAATCCATTGGAGCTGTAGAAGGAAGAGCATTTGTAGATTCAGCTCCTGTAATGGATAAAGCTTGGGCCAAGAAATCAGGTTTAGGTTGGATAGGTAAAAATTCAAATTTAATTCACCCCAAAGAGGGTAGCTTCTTTTTTATTGCAGAGCTGATTACTGATTTAGAGTTTGACCAAGATCCTGTTATGAANGATTATTGTGGAACTTGCACAAAATGTATTGATCATTGTCCAACGGATGCNATCATAGAACCATANGTGGTAGATGGTTCGAAATGTATTTCTTATTTGACAATAGAGCTCAAAGATGAGCTCCTTCCTTCTGAGTTTAAAGGTAAAATGGATAATTGGGCTTTTGGTTGTGATGTTTGTCAAGATGTTTGCCCATGGAATCGTTTTTCGAAACCACACAATGAAAGCCGTCTACAAAATCCAAAGCTTTTAGACTTCACGAAAAAAGATTGGATGGACCTAAATGAAGAGACATACCGTGAGCTTTTGAAAAGAAGTCCAATGAAAAGGACAAAGTTTAGAGGGTTAAAACGTAATCTACGGTTTGTAANTCCGAATGCTAAATAGATATTGTGAATAATTCTTTAGTTTATCTCGATTGTAGTGACAACAAACTCAGTACATTCGTGTTTAAGCTATCGATATGACGCCTCAAGAACTCATCCAAGTAAAATATACCGGGTCCATCTCTGTGCTGAGAGACTACGTTAATATTTCTGCTCAAACCATCGGTATTCTTATTGTTGGTATTTTATTTTGGAGAATTTTAATCGCGTATCAAAATAAAAAAAACAAAAATAGATTTAAAAGCACATATTTTGAATCGTCTTATTCGAAACACTGGAGAAAATAACAATGAATTCAAGTCAAAAAAACGCAACGATTATTGGAGCTGGATTGGTCGGCTCTTTATGGGCNGTATATNTGTCAAAAGCAGGATATAATGTCAATATTTATGAAAGAAGGTCTGACATAAGAAAAGCAGACATTCAAGCAGGTAAGTCTATAAATCTCGCACTGTCTGTGCGTGGATGGAAAGCACTCGATGATGTTGGAGTGGGAGATTCAGTTCGTGAAATAGCAATACCAATGCACGGAAGGGTCATGCATGCTGAAGATGGAGAGCTTACTTATCAGCCATATGGAGCTGAGGGTCAAGTGATCTATTCTGTNTCAAGAGGTCATATNAATGCACGTATGATGGATATTGCCGAAAATAAAGGAAATGCCAACATTCATTATCATCATGAGTGTTATAAAGTCGATTTCGAAAATTCAATCTCCTACATTAGAAACAATCAAACCAACGAGGAATTCGAAGTGAAGTCTGATTTAATTTTTGCAGCAGATGGTGCTTTTTCTGCCATTCGATATAACTCAATGCAAAANCTACCTCGTTTCAATTTCAGCCAACGCTTTATAGAAGACGGATATAGGGAGGTGTTGCTTCCTGCTGGACCAAATGGAGAATATCTTATGGATAAGAATGCATTGCATATTTGGCCCCGTGGTCGTTTTATGATGATTGCTTTAGCGAATGAGGATGGCTCTTTTACTTGTACCTTATTTATGCCACATGAGAACCATAAATATTCCTTNGACAAACTGAAAACAAAGGAAGATGTAGATACTTTCTTCAAGGATGTTTTCCCTGATTTTTATGAAATGATGCCTNATGTTGGTGAGGCCTGGGAGGACCATCCTTTGGCTTCTTTAGCCATTATACGATGCTATCCGTGGACCCACGGAAAAGTAGCCTTAATGGGAGACTCAGCGCATGCCACGGTTCCTTTTTATGGACAAGGAATGAATTCTGGATTTGAAGATTGTACTGTATTAAACGACCTGATGTTGAAGCATAATGAAGATTGGGATGCTGTATTCAAGGAATATAATGCGACAAGAAAACAAGATGGTGATGCCCTACAAGATCTNTCTNTNGATAATTACCATGAAATGCGTGATTATGTTGCAGATGAGAGTTTTTTACTTAGAAAAAAAATAGAGGCGAAATACACAAAGCTGTATCCAAAAAAATGGTTGCCGTTATACTCTCAGGTAACCTTCAGTACAATTCCATACAGTGTGGCATACAAACAAGG
Source organism: Cryomorphaceae bacterium (assembly GCA_002683585.1). The sequence continues at coordinate 572 of NYTQ01000079.1, read as the reverse complement.
CAAAATCCAAGATGGCATCATGGACCGTGTTATGAAATTCCCAGATATTGAATCAAATTGGGATAGCAATGAGGTCATGGAGCTAATAGCAGAAGAAAGTAAGTCCTTTAACTTCGAATTATGATAAAAAAAATAGTCTTCACGTTGTTGTCGTTTCTCTCTCTAAATGCAGTTGGTCAAGGTGCGTTTAAAAAGGCAGCAAAAGGAAATGACTATATCGTTGTCGTTAATGACGGAATACAATTCTCTTTTGCAGCCACTTACCTCATCCCAAGTGCAGAAGTCAATGGTGAAAATGATCTCCTCTCTGGAAATAGAGAATCCTATTCGATTGTGCCTCAAGGCAGGTTAGGCTATGCGGCAGAGCTTGGCTTTGCACATTTCCCGAAGTGGAAAGGAATTCCAATCAAGTTTCTTCGGAAAAGTAGAATATGGGATTACTTCGATTGGGGATTAGGATATAAAGTTTTTTCTGGTAAAGAGACAACAAGTATCAATCTAATAGTTGCTCCAGACGCATCTAATAGATTGATACTGGGTGTCTCTTTACCAGAAAAAACTTTATATCCTAA
>NYTQ01000078.1 GCA_002683585.1 Cryomorphaceae bacterium | reverse complement strand
TGCAATAATTTGACAGCCGATGATGGTGGACAAGTAGACAGAACCACCGTCAGGGTTATTAAAAGTGCAGGACCAAATCATACTTCTTGGGAATCACTAACACATGGTTCTGTTTCCGGAACGGATGCAGACTTTACTGTTACTGCCTCGGGATCTGGCTTTAGCTTTTTCGGTGCAGGGATTGCGGCTGAAATCACGCCACTGCCCGTTGAATTGGTATCATTCAGTGGAGAATGCACTGACGGATTGGTGTATCTTGAATGGCAAACAGCTTCAGAGCAAAATAGTGATGATTTTGAGTTAGAATATTCTCGTGATGGTATAGATTGGAGTTTGATCCATACTACATTCGCTGCAGGATTTAGTAACGAACTTATTACCTACACTTTTGCGCACGAGCAAGCAGTTTCTGGAGACAATTATTATAGGTTAACTCAAAATGATATTGATGGTTCCTCCGAGNTCGTATCCAGANNANTTAAATTGTCAATGNCTCATGTCAATCGGCAGTAAATGAATACTTCTCCATATACCCGAACCCAGGTNCGGGNCAGTTTAATGTTGTGATNAATAATTCAGACATTGAAGGATTGGCAAATTTAAATATTCTGGATACGAAAGGTGGACTTGTACATAGGAGGTCTGTAGTTATAAATTCAGGTATAAATATGTATGTTGTAAATCAAAACCTCTCTACGGGTGTTTATTTTATCAATATAGAGAATGGGTCAAGTTCAACGCAAGTTGTAAAATATTGTGTCCGGTAGCCCTCAATTTTAAATCGAAAAAGNAGAACCTATTGACAAAACGACCATTCAGTATTCAATTGTTTGGTCACTATCTAATATTTATTAATTATATTAGCGTCTAAACTACACTAAGTATAATGTTAAAGCTCAGAAATTTAATTTTTGTTATTTTATTTCTTTNTTCAAGTTTTGACAGCATAGGGCAGCAAGAGCCAAGATTTAATTTCCCCATCTTTAAAAGTTCTCCGACAACANTATCTGTGAAAGGTTATTTCCGTTTTCTAACCTATCATAGACATCTCAGTGACTTATTCGGAGATTCTTCGAGACCATATGTCTTTCGTGCAGACGATGAATTCAACTCTCCTTCAATGAATCTTGAGCTGAAACTTTTTAATAAAAAGGCTGGTTATATTAAGACCCAGTTGTATCTCTTTGATCCCTTTTCAGGGATTAGTTCTGATATTGATTATTTTAAACTCAATAGAAAAGGAATCTCAATTGAAGCGGGNAGAAAGACATCTATTGGTAATGTAAAACTTATTGCTGGTGGGATAAATTTTTTACGNCTCAGCGACTTTTCCCTAAGCTCAGCCAAGCAGGTTAGAAATTCTCTTTTTGATCGGAATGCCTGGACTAATGTTTGGGATGTCAATACACAATATCAAAACTATTGTCAAGAGTCTGATTATGAAAGAGCCGCGGATTTCGGGAAAAGACAGTTTAGTGGTATTCATCTCAGCATTACTGAAATGCCTAAACAAATGGGTTTAGAACTCATTTATGGAAAAACACCGTTTAATGTGCTAGATTTCGATTATCTCACAGGGCTTAAGTTGCAAAAAAAGTTCGGGCTCAATACATTTTCTGCTGGTTTTCTCAACTCAGCTGGGCTTGACAATGCAATCAACGGTTCCGCGTTTTATAATCGGATACTCAACACGACATTTGACGCAAATATCAATGAATGGAAGCTAAACGGAGAGCTGGCATTCAGCCAATATTTTTTTGAGTCTGTAGGTACTAAAAATAATGGGNTTGCTGCTGAGATCACCTTAAAACCTAGTAAACGATTGATTAATTTTCCTCTTTTTCTTGAAGGTTATTTCATCTCAAAAAAATTTACTAACGTNCATTCCTCTATCATAAATGGTTCAGTAACGGAATTTAGTTCCCAAACCGAAAGCTTTGANGGTGCNGGCATCCCTGATGGTGCCCGGCCTTTTGGCTCAGTAATGACACCAATGCATATAAAATCAAATAACCGTTATGGACTAAATTTAAATATGGAATTTGATGTCGGAAACTTCAAGATAAATATAGGTAATGGGGTTTCTAGAGAAATTGAAAATGATACGAACCTAGTCACTTTTTTTCACAAGGTGAATGGGCTTTATCTTTCAAGAGTGCAAAGGTTTCAAACCAACGCGGGACCATATAATAATTTAACGACATTCTTTAGAGGTTATTACGAAAGTGTTTGGATCAACGATTCTATCAATACTGAAATCACTAAATCTTTTAACGTTTTTCTTTTTAACCTGAAGTACCAGACTAAAATTTTTAACAAAAAGCTATTTTTATTTTATCTCGGTGAGTTTCAGTCGGTCCAAGGTTTCGTGCGTCCAGTTCCTGTTTTTTCAAATAAAGCGTTGCTTCGAAATCATTTTCATGAGCTTGACGCNTACCTNNAACTTTCCAANAAAATGGCGCTTGTAGGTTATCATGGGAGGGAATTTATTTANGGNAATAGAGATGTGGGATTGGGNGATGTATTGAACCAAGAAAATAGATATACCCCAAAAAGGGGNAAAGGGATAGTCTATGGGATTGGNCTAGATTATAATATTTCCAAGCGNGCTTGTGTNTATTTNNGNTTNAAAAATGTATCCTANAGGGATGCGAGNTTTGAAAACGACCATTACAGTGGCTATGAGGCTACTGCTGAACTTAAAGTATTTTTCTAATGAGATATATTACAATTATCTGTTTTCTGTTTTTTGTGAACTGCATTGTTGCACAATTTCCAAAATTTCAAATAGGAGGTTTATCGAGGGCACTTTGTGATATTTCTCAATTGAGTCCAAGTGATACCATTAATAAAGATGTAAATCAAGAATTAAATATTGTTTTTGATATGGCAATTAATGCCAAGCTAAATAAGAAAATAAACTTTTACAGTGAGTTGCGGCTTGGATCAAGTCTTGAGGTGTTTGATACCTCCGCCTCTTACATTAAAATTAGACGAATTCTTCTGTTTGGTGACATCACCAAAAATTTATCTTTTGAGGTCGGAGACATGGACGTCAAAATGACTCAATTTACCTTATGGAACAATAATGAAGAGGGAGCAATCAGTGAAAATGAGCTTTTTAGTACATACAGAGAAATTCAACGCTATGAAAACTTCAATGACGGAAATTATTGGAGACGACAGGGGGCCAGATTATATGGGAAAAACAAGCTTTTTTCAACCGATTCGCTCTCCTATCAGTTTTTCATTTCAAGGGAGCAGGCTTCCAATGAAATCTCTATTCCAGATCGATTTCTGTACGGAGAATCTATTCATTATGAGCGGCCAAAATTTTCATTGGGGATCAATCATGTCGATTTATTTACTTTCAACAAAGGCATAGTAGGAGACACCAATTTACACAACCACGTGTACACGCTAAATTCATCGGTCAAGCTTCGTAAGCTAAGGGCTAAAATTGAGCTCGGACAGTCCTCTAGAACGATGACGCAGTCGGAAAATGATTTATGGCTTAATGGCCAGTTTCTACATCTCAATCTTAGCTATCCTATTCAAAAAAATTGGTCCATTGAATTGGGTTATCGCTCTGTCAGTGACGATTTTTCTTCTCCTGGTGCGCAGGCTAAAAGAATCAACTATACCCAAGCAGCCAATCTTTTTTCTAGTGTAAATAATAGCTCATCCCAAAGAGAATTGCTTTTGGCTGATGTCATTTCAGATATTACGCTTTTTAGACAAAACTCAATTTATAATAGAACCATTGACTATGATTTGGATGCCTATAACCCTTTGTTTGGTTTAAGCGAGCCATATGGCGTTTCAACGCCTAACAGACAGGGTTTTGATTTAAATACAGTTTTCATAGATTCCTTAGAAAAAATCAATTGTTTTGCTAGTACCTCTATACTTACGGATTTGACAGGAGAGGGGATTGACCAAAGAAAATCATTTTTTCAATATAAAATTGGTGCCTCATTGGCAATTCATAAGATGATTAACTGGAAAAAAGAGGTGGTTCTTCAGCTTGGTTTCAAGGGTGAACAAGTGTCAAGAAAGCATCCAGATGACTTATTTGTGGAGGATGTTGATGTAAGTAGCATGTTGCTCGATGCAGGTTTTAAAGTTGAGGTTTTTAAAGACTTTAAACTTTTGATGGCATATAAAAGATTAGCAGTACAAGGAAAGGATTATCTTGCTGTTAGGGATGGAGATTTTACAATTACCTCTTTCAACTTGTTTGATGCAAACCACCTCCAACAGATTGCCAGCGCGGGAATCATGTATAGCTTCAATGAAAAAACCAGTTTTATGGTCAATTATCAGTTGGTGAAGTTTGAAAACCTGATGAGTGATTCTTCGTTTGATTTTAACCAAATTTTTGCTTTAATTCAACTCAAATTTTAAAATGACTTTAAAAAACACCATTCTTATTGTTCTCTTACTTGTCTGTTTTTCTTGTAAAAAAGACAACCCTGTTGGGCCACCCATTGAGAGCTATTTTGGAGAGCTATCCATTTTTGAAACCTTTTCTCATGATAAACCTGTCGGAGTTGACTTTTCTACAGGAGAGGCTGTTAATTTTTCGGCTGAATTCTCGGTTCAGGCAGACTACACCATAGATATTGAAGGTAGAATTTCAGGAGCCAATTATAGTATTGATCAAACAGGTCAAAATCTAGAAAACGTTTTTTGGGCTGGAAATTCCAATACTATCTTCTTTAAACAGTACGAATGGTGCGATGTTACCCTTTCTTTTAGCGGCTACGATACCGTTTTGACTGATTCCGTTTTAATATTGGGTGTTCAGGATTTTAGTAATCTAGGTCTTCTTTTGACTAGCTTTGAGGATGCCTCTGAATTCAGTAGTGTAAGTGGTCAAGAAACGGTAACAAATAACATTATATCCAATGCATCTTTATCAGTGCATGGGACCAATCATTTAGAAATCAAAGGAGAAGGTTCAGGGACCTATTTCGGAGCGACAAGATTTCAATTTAATCCAGGAACTATAGATGAGCAAGATGTGAATGAAATCTATTTTAATGGGTTTTTCAAAACTAGCTATCCTGGATCAACAGTTGGCGTCAAACTTTTTGAAGATCAAAACAATAATAACCAGTATGATCAGGGTATCGATGAAGCATGGGTGCTTAAGGTTCCGCTTCAAGATGATGGGTTGTGGCATAAATTATCATTAAATTTAAGTGACCTGATTGTAGATGTATTTGCCGGAAACGTTCAGGTTGACGGAATACTGAACCCTAATAATATTATTCGAATTGATGTAATTTGTAGTCAGCAAGGAAATACATTTGGGACATTTGGGTTCTTCTCTGATTACTATATACTGACCTATAACGCTGCGCTGTAATGAATTTTAAAATAACAAAAAAGGATATACTATGATTAAGAATGTTTTATTTTCCGCAATAATTATAATGACACAATGTTTTGTCGCATGGTCCCAATCGGACACCATATGTAATGCCTCTTTTGAGGATTCTTTAGCATCATGGGGTGTGATTTCTAATGGAGGCTCAGTCGCAAATGCCTCTATTTCTTCTGATGCTGCTTACAGCGGGAATCTCGGATTGATTTTGGAGGCAGAGAATGTTGCTCTTCCATCAAGCTCTTGCGCTTTGACCAGCTGCCTACTGAACTTAGAACAAGGGAGCTACTACAGAATTAGTTTTTGGGCGAAATCAGACACCCAAGAATCCTTGCTTGTGGTTTTACAGCCTACTTCAGCTCCTTTTACTAACTATGCTGAAGCGACATTTAACACTTCTTCTACCTGGACACAATATGAGCTATATACTGCCGATTCAAATGCCGTAGCGGGATTAAAAATTAAGGTAAAACCAGAAGCTTCAGGTGTCTATTATTTTGATGATTTTTTAATGGAGGGAATCACTGCCCTTCCAACAAACACGGTAGTTTGCAATCCAGATTTTGAAAATGGTTTAGGTGAATGGACACAAAGCGCAAATGGAGGTTCAATTGATGCCGTTGTTGAGAGTACCGAGGTGCAAAACGGTGCTTCATCAGCAAAAGTTACTGCTTCTAATACCGAATCTGGTCAGCCTATTTTATCTAGTTGTAAGTCAGATGTTGAGCAAGGTAAGAAGTATGAAATCTCCTTTTGGATGAAATCTGATCTCGGTGGAGAAACCGTTGTTGCGACAAGTTCTCTGTCTGCATCCCCATATACGAACTACGGTCAAACTTCCATAACACTTACCAATTCATGGACCGAGTATTCTTTTATTACTGAGGCCGACACGACCGTTTATAGTAATGTTAGACTAGCTAAGTTTAAATTTTTAAACGATGGTGTTTATTATGTTGATAATATAACAATTGAAGTAGTTCCTCCTCAACCCCTATTTTGTGATGGTGATTTTGAAACCGGCATAACAGACTGGACTCAAACCGTCAACAATGAAGCCATAGCCTCAATTAGTGTAACACCGTCACAAGCTCAAAATGGCTTACAATCTGCGATGGTACTTCTAAACACACCAGGAACTACAAACGGCTCTGTTCAGCTTTCAAGTTGCCCAACTGACGTTGTTCAGGATTCAACTTATACAGTAAGTTTTTGGGTCAAAGGATCAGCGGGAGGTTTGAACTTTAATGCTATAACGGCTTTTTCAAGTGCACCATATACTGCGCTCTCTTCCAACTCTTTTCAGACCAATTCAGATTGGACTGAATACTGCTACACATTTAGCCATGACTCGACGGTAATCGGAGGAATTCGTTTGCTTAAGTTACAGTTTTTAGATGCAGGTACCTATTATATAGACAATGCAACTGTTCAAGATGAAAGCTATATTTGTTCGTCAGCTCCTCCGAGCAGTGTGATTGAGCATTCTTTTAATGAGCTTAACCTTTGGCCAAATCCTTCATCCGGGGCACTTCATCTTGAGTGTACATCATCGATATCAAATTTATTTATAAAGGATCTATCGGGTAAAGTGATCCTATCAAAAAGCCTGAGTGTCGAGCATTCAATCATAGACATTTCAGAGGTAAAGGCAGGGACTTACTTTATTGTTGCCGAGCTAGAATCTGGCGCACTGATTCAAAAGAGATGGATTAAACTATAGGTTGGTTTTTCTTAATGAATCAATCTGTTCTTTAAAATTGGAGATTAACGATTTGTAAGTGCTGTCTTTAGCTAAGCTTGAATTTTCGTGCACATCGTGATTTAAATCAAAAAGCATATCGCCAATTACCGTATTTTTTTTGCTATCGAACCACTCTGTGTATGCGTAATCAGATGTGGTAATAGTAGTTCCTTTGTGATAGCTTGAAAATCCAACTGAATTTTTCGAATCTTCTGTATTTATTGAGACCAAGCTTTTACCTTGAGTATGGTCCGGAGTTTCAATATTACTCAATGCACAGAGCGTAGGGAATAGGTCTATTAGTTCCACGACGGACTCTATTTTCTGTTTTTGTTGTTGGCCAGGATACTTCAATAAAAGAGGAACTTTTAGAGAGGTCTGAAAGTTACAATGCTTTGCCCATAAATTATGCTCACCTAGCTGCCACCCGTGGTCACCTACAAAAACGATAACAGAATTATCGTACATGTTTTTTTCCTTTAGGGCTTGAATCAATCTACCAATTTGCGCATCTACAAATGAAATACAGGCATAGTATCCGTGAATGAGCTGAAGCTGCACTGAGTCAGGAATGTCTGTTGCTTTATCATCTGGTATATTAAGGTATCTTCTTAGCTCAGCATAATTATGCATTGCTATTTTTGGTGTGTTATGCGGTTGGTATCTATTATTGGCGAGCTTCAGATCCGACTCAGTATATAGATCCCAATATTTTTTTGGTGCATTAAAGGGCAGGTGTGGCTTTAAAAATCCAATGGCCATAAGACAGGGTTGATTGTTGGCATTTATTGTTTCCAAATCACTTATGACCTTATCAACCATTTTTTCATCTGCATAGTTTTCCTCTAAATTTTCACCAACCTCAAAGGCATTTGCTACCCCATTGTTTTGGTTTGCAAGCGCTATGTTTTCAATAGTTTGGTAATCCCTCCATTGTTTATCTGCTCTCCAAGCAGGCAAGGACCAGCTTTTAGGGGAGTCGTTTTTATTGTGCGAAATTTTTCCGTAGCTCAGCGTGAAATAGCCGTTTTTTTTAAACCATGACCCCAAGGTCTCAACATCCGGAGCTTCTTCATCAATTCTTGACTTATACGTTTTAAATCTTTTGTCATTAGGACGAAGTCCGCTGAGCATTGAGGCTCTGGAAGCACCACAGACAGGGTAATTACATACAGCATTTTCATATAAAAATGAGTTTGAGGCAAGCTCATCAATATTTGGTGACTTGATCGTGGTTTTATTGTAACAATTGATTTCTGGTCTCAAATCATCAACCATAATTAAAATCACATTTGGTTTTTCTTGGTCTTCTTTTTCAAAAGAACTGAGGAGGATCCATGAGGAAAAACCAATAAAACACAAGGAAAAAGAGGTAATGAGTAATTTATTTTTCATTTTCTACAAGAATATAATTTGCGCTAAAAGGTTT
>NYTQ01000077.1 GCA_002683585.1 Cryomorphaceae bacterium | reverse complement strand
TTTTTTAACCCAAAGAATGAAGGTTATAAGGTATTGAAGTCGCAAAACTTGGAACTTAATTCTTCTGGACAAAATACAAAGTCGTCTCAAAATCGTGAGGCACTTCAGAAAGAAGGTCAAATGGAATCCAAAGCTGTTTCAAAGGTCTTGAAGCCTTCGCGTGATGACTTTTGGAAAAACCCTTATTTGCTTTCCTCGTTAAGCCTCTTAATTCTTGTGTTGTTATTTCTTTTTCGGAAACGAAAAAAATGGTTNGGTNATAAGCATATGCAAGAACAAGCNTTCAAAGCGCCAAAGTTGAANAACGTGCANGACGCACTAGAAGCAGCCATCGCGCCCTCTGGTTCTGTCNTTGAATCCATTTCGCTAATGGAGCAATGCTTATTTACATATTGTTCTTATGTACTTTCACAAGACAGTATTCGCTTGTCGAGAAATGAGATCTATGTTTTGTTGTCCAATCATATTGGTTCCGAAAAGATAGCCGAAATACGTCATTTGTTTANCGTTTTAGATGCTTACAGATACTCAAAAGGTACNGATTCATTGTCTTTTGATGGTTTGAAAGATTCTTTCAAGAAGCAAGTATTAGCTCTTTTNGCACATTCNTAATNGATNCGNATAANACTTTTTTTTCAATTTTTTAGAACCTTTTTTAAAAAAAGTAGTAAAAACATCCAACCTATACGAAATTTCATCGTCTTAGGTATAAATGCGATAAACTATGAGACAACTTAAAATTGCAAAACAGGTAACCAATCGTGAGACGGCGTCTTTAGATAAGTATCTTCAGGAGATTGGAAGAGTGGATTTGATTTCTGCGGATGAAGAGGTGGAATTAGCGAAGAGAATCAAAACGGGAGATCGTCAAGCACTTGAGCGGCTTACCAAAGCCAATTTACGTTTTGTAGTTTCGGTCTCTAAACAATATCAAAATCAAGGTTTGACATTGTCAGACCTGATCAACGAAGGAAATTTAGGTTTGATTAAAGCTGCTGAAAGATTTGATGAGACGCGTGGATTTAAATTCATCTCTTATGCGGTTTGGTGGATTCGCCAATCTATTCTTCAAGCTTTGGCGGAACAAGCCAGGATTGTTCGGCTGCCTTTGAATAAAATCGGAAATATTAACAAAATCAATAGAGCATTTTCAGAACTCGAGCAAAAACTCGAAAGNCCGCCCTCGGCTGATGAATTAGCAGAAATTTTGGATTGCACACCTCAGGAAGTAAAACAATCGCTNTCTCAGAATGGAAGACATATATCTATGGATGCTCCTTTGGTTGAAGGTGACGATTCTTCATCGAGTATGTACGATGTAATGGGCAGCAAAGACTCTTTACCTAGTCCTGAGTCTAATTTGGTGCTTGAATCGCTCAGAAGNGATATAAGACAATCTTTAAANACGCTAACNCCTCGTGAAAGCCAAGTTGTCAGTATGTTTTATGGATTAGAAGGCAAAATGCCGCTATCTCTAGAAGAAATTGGTGATCGTTTTGATCTCACCAGAGAACGTGTGAGACAAATTAAGGAAAAAGCAATTCGTCGTTTGAAGCACACCACTAAAAATGTTATTCTAAAGTCTTATTTGGGATAAATATTTACAAGGGGTCTACATCAATGACTANGCGGACTTTTTTATGGCTCGCATCTGTGTAAAAATGGTCAATAATTTCCTTTATCTTTTGTTTGACCTTTAAGTCAGGTGCATTTTTTTCAATTTTCAACTTAATTGTCTTCAAAAATTTATTTCTGATCTTTTGCACAAGAGGGTATTCAGGTCCAATTATTCTTTCCTTAAACACATTTTTAAGAAGCTCAGCCAGGTGTTGAGATGAAGCATCCAAGGTGTTGATGTTCTCATGCTTTANGGTAAAAGAAATGAGCTTATAGTAAGGTGGGTAATGGTAGTTCTTTCTTTCAATGATTTCATTTTCATAAAACTGCTCATAATCGTGTTGTCCGACTANCTGAAGAACCCAATGGTCAGGGTCNCCAGTNTGAACAATTACTTTTCCCTGCTTGCCNTGTCTTCCGGCTCGTCCTGCTACCTGAGACATGAGCTGATAGGAACGTTCATAGGCTCTAAAGTCAGGTCTATTCAAGAGCATGTCTGCATCTAGAATACCAACGAGGTAAACATTGTCAAAGTCAAGTCCCTTTGTCACCATCTGCGTTCCAATTAACACATCAATTAAGCCTTTATCGAAATCGTTGAGGATTTTTTCNTANGCATTTTTTGAGCGAGTTGTATCTAAATCAAGACGCTTAATGATTCGGTCTTTAAATATTAGNCCGAGCTCATCTTCAATTTTTTCNGTTCCAAANCCAATCATATTTAACCTATTACTNCCGCATGAAGGACATGATCCAACGGGGTTTGTTGAATATCCGCAATAATGACATTTGAGTAGGTTCGCAGACTTGTGATAGGTGAGCGAGACATCACAATGGCTNCATTTTGGTGTCCAATTACATACCTCACAAGACCATAATGGTGTATACCCTCTTCTATTTTGAAATAAAATAACCTGTTCTCCCTTTTTTAAAACATGGTCCATCTCTTCTAATAAAAAATTCGAGAAGTGAGAATTCATGTTTTTTAGTTTTCGTGCTCTTTTCAAATCTGCATAAAGCACTTCAGGCATTCGCAGTCCCTTNTATCTTTCCTTTAGTGATACCAATCCGTACTTCCCCTGCTTTGCATTCGTNTAGGTTTCCAGAGATGGAGTTGCTGTACCAAGTATTACTTTAGCNTCATGCATACGTCCTAGAACAATCGCAGCATCACGCCCATTGTACCTCGGTGAAGGATCGTATTGTTTGAANGAGCTTTCGTGTTCTTCATCAACAATGATTAAACCTAAATTTTGAAAAGGCAAAAAGACTGAAGATCTTGCACCAAGTATAATTCTAAACTCATGTGGATCATCTTGTAGTACTTTGTTCCAAATCTCAACCCGTTCATTCTGATTGAACTTTGAATGATAAACACCTATCTTCTCACCAAAATAGGCCGATAAACGTTGAATCAATTGTGTCGTTAAGGCGATTTCAGGCAGTAAAAATAAAACTTGTTTACCCTGGTCAAGCTGATCCTGAATCAATTGAACATATACTTCTGTTTTNCCAGATCCAGTTACACCATGNAGGAGGGTAACCTTATGTTCAAGCATTGCNCCCTCGATTTGTTTTAGGGCTTTGGACTGTGCATCTGTAAGCTTTTTGAAAGCAATATTTTTACCTTTATTGAGCTGAATTCTATCAATTTGAAAGCGTTCTACACTCAATACACCCTTTTTCTCCAAAGTAGCCAAAGCCGATACACTAATTCCATCCTCAAGTAGCGTCTTTTTTTGNACAGGAAAATAGCCATTTTCTTTTTCGGCAATTTTCACAATATGCATCAAGGCATCGAATTGTTTGCTCAGTCGCGAGTTACTTTCCAACTCCTCTAAAATGATATTGAGGTTGTTTTCACTTTGAAATTGGTCTTTAAGCTGATAACAAATTGATGTTTTTGCCGCATATCGTTGCTTAATTTCCTCCTTTGAAATAAGAATTCTTTTTTCAATTAATGTTTTTACGATAGGTTGAACCGTCTTTATGTTCAGAAACTCAGCAAGCTCTTTTAGGTCACAAGAAACCTTAGCTTCAAGATATTCAACGATCTCTTGGCTTCTCTCGTCAAGGCCGTCAATACCTGCTTCAAATTCAGGATGTAATATAATATTTGTCTCACTACCTAGCTTGAAATTGGCGGGTAGGGCTGCGTTCATTACATCTCCAATGGCAGCCATATAGTATTGTGAAACCCATTTCCAAAACGATAATTGTTTCTTTGTAATGATCGGAGAATGATCTAATACGGCCTCAACGTACTTTGATTGGTAGTCATTTGGCACATTTTCATGAATATTCACAACAATAGCAGTGTGAAGCTTATTTTTTCCAAACGGAACAATAACTCTTAAGCCAATACCTACTGCATCATTCATTTCGAATGGAATCCGGTAAGTGAACGCCCTATGAATTGGTACGGGCAAAATCACATCAGCAAATAATGTGCGCCGATTTGACATTATGGGTTTTGTATATTAATTACATGCAAAGCTCTCCTCATTCCCTAAAACGTTGTCCGCGGGGTGCTTGGAGCAGAATTGTAGGAGTCCAGTGATGGGTCCTTCGCAAAGTTCTTGCGTACTTTTTTTATCAATCGCTCGGATGAAAGCTTGCTGAGGAGAGATATAAAAAGGCCTGTAGGTTTTTATTGTTTGAATCGAAGAGAATATACCAATNACTCGGTAGTCATTTGTTACCTCGAGGTTCGTGTAGGTTGGTTTATTCTGGGCTAAAGAACTAGAGGGCTGATTGACAGTAATGTAGTTGTTTAAATCCTCAGATCCGCCAGTTATTGTTACTTCAAATCCTAAAAAGTTTCTTTCGTCTATAAGCGCATCGTCAGTTACATTNCTGTTTACAAGATTATAAAAAGTAACACCATTTGCAGAAAATGTTTTNGGNGAATTTGGNGAAACATCTGATTCTCCAACNTGCCAATTAATCGTNTTTAAACTTGATTCGCCGNCTATATATTCCGCTATTCTAATCCCNAATTGGGCATTCACAACATAGGCNTTTCCTGAATTTGAAATGGTCACACTCGTCGCTTTATATTCTCCTGGATTACTTGCGAATTTAAAGGTGAAGTTTTGAGAGGTTGCTGTGGTCGTCATTCCATTGATGAGGTTAGTTGTCCCGCTTACTTCAAATTCCCCTGAATTGATGACCGCTTTCAATCGGTATTGATGGTCAGGATTTAACGAGCTCATCATTTCGTTTGGAGAGGTTTGAACNGTACCGAAAGCTCCTGAGCTAGACGTCGTAGTAGGAAGTGTTTTGAAATAATATACTTTCTGAAAGGGAGCATAAAAAACACCATTTGTATCTTTATTTTCTATGAGTGTATCTTTTAAGGTCCATGTTCTAAGAACACTTCCTCCTTGAATTTCTTCAATGGTCGCATCAACGGCATCGAAATAACTAGAATCTTCAATTTGTGCAAGCTCAAGCGCATTTCCAGGTCCAATAAATGCTCTCGTTATTTTTACATAATGCATAGAATCACTATGGTCCAATAGGCCGTATACTACAGCCGTTTCTTTGAAGTCGCCAATAAGATCTATTTTTTCACTACAGCTGAAAAGAAGCGTAAGTGTCGCAAGTGCAAAAATGAGTTTCATCATGGGTTAAGAATTTCCAAAAGTTCAACCTCAAATATAAGAAGACTATATGGTTTTATCCCACTCCTTGGATCGGGGTTAGGACCATATGCCAATTCATGAGGGATATAAAAGATAAATTTACTTCCCGGTTTCATAAGTTGAATCCCTTCTGTCCATCCTGGTATAACCTGGTTTAGTCCAAATTCTGAAGGAGTTCCACGGTCATAAGAGCTATCGAAAGTTTCTCCCGAAAGTAAGGTTCCTTTATAATGAACCTTTACCCTTGACGCGGCGGTAGGATTTTTCCCTTTCCCCTTTTTTAAAACTTCATATTGAAGTCCTGAGAAGGTTTGTTTTACTCCTTTTTTATTCTTGTTTTTCTTTAAAAACTCAATTCCTTCTCTTTCAAACTCTTGGATGGAAATTTTATACTTTTCGTCCATTTTTGTTTTCAATGAAGCAAACAATATTTTCACACTGTTTGTATCGTTTTTAAATACATTTTTAAGTGAAAGCCCATCTTGAAACCCTAATTGAACTGTGCTCATATCAATAATTTCTGTCGCTTCGAGGTCTGTAAAAGTTTTTTGAATCTCACTTCTATTTAATCTACCTACGCTCTGGGCGCATTGATTTGCAAAGCTTTCGTCTCGTCTAAGTTCAATAGAGGACATGTATGATTGTACGATCATCATGCAGCTATCAACTGAATAGCTTTTAACGTCTTCATTAAAACCTTTTGTAATTAGTGTTTTGTTCAATTTTGAAAACACAGTATCCGTAATGAACGGTTTTGACATCTCGAAGCCAAGTGTGTAAGATATGCTGTCCCGTTCCGAGGTCAGCTTAAGATCGCTGCTCGAATAAATTGATTCAGCTTTGCTAGAAGGGCTAGCCTCCTTGCTAGATACCGTTGCATCCTCTGAACATGAGATTAAAAGAAGTCCAAGGGCTATTGAAAGGGCTATTTTCATTTTATTTCTATCAGTTCAACGTCAAAAATTAATGCACTATATGGCTTAATTGGCCCACCTGGATGAGGATTTGCTCCATATGCTAGCTCCTGAGGAATATATAACCTGAATTTTGCACCTATAGACATCAATTGAAGTGCTTCGGTCCATCCTGGAATAACTTGGTTTACACCAAAGCTTGCAGGTGTTCCTCGCTCCGTAGAGCTATCAAAAACAGTTCCATCGATGAGTGTACCATGATAATGCACTGTAACCGTATCCGTCGCTCCAGCCTTTTCGCCTTTACCTTCCTCTATGATTTCATATTGAAGTCCTGAATCAGTAGACAAAATACCTTCTTTCTTTTTATTTTCCTCTAGGAAGGCAATTCCTTGTTCTTTGTTTTCACCAAAAGCTGCCGTATTTGCTTCTTCAAGAAATGCTTGGATGAGTCCATTCGCCTCTTGTGGGTTTATTTTAAGCTCTTTTTGTTCAAAGACATCCTGAATTCCATCTTTTAAAAAATTCAAATCTAATGAACCTAATTGTTGGCTTTTTAAACTTTCAGCAATACTCAATCCTACTGCGTAACTTACTTTATCTTTTAATTCTTGCATTATTATGTTTTAAGAGGCACGAAGGTACACAAAATTAGAAGTTTTGCCATACAAATTGTGTCACAAAATACAATGTAACCCTTACTGAGATATTCCGTAAATTAGAATATGAAACAAGAGCATTCTTTTTCTTATGAGCTTCATGAAAATTGGAAAGACCTGCCGGTTCAAGACCAAATTTTGGTAGACCGCGCTTTTGAAGCGATGCAAGCCGCTTATGCTCCTTACAGTAAGTTTAAGGTGGGTGCTTCAGTTCGCTTGGATAACGATGCAATTGTTACAGGAAGCAATCAAGAAAATTCTGCCTACCCATCTGGACTTTGCGCAGAACGTGTGGTGCTATTTCATGTGGGTGCAAATTATCCCAAACAAGCGGTTCAAACACTTTGTATTGTTGCAGAAGGTGATTTAATCCCTTCGGAGAAGTTGCTGTCTCCTTGTGGAGCTTGTCGACAAGTAATGCTTGAAACTGAAAACAGACAAAACAATAAGATCCGGGTCATTATTGTAAATCAGGATAATCGGGCGCTTATTGTCAACAGTGTCATTGATCTTTTGCCCTTTGGATTTAGCGCAGGGTATTAAATCATTTTCTATTAGGTTTTGGAGCTTGTCCTAACTATCTTTGTTGACTCAAAATTTAGTTATGATCAATTGGTTTACCGTTAAATTAAAATATACAAAACAGCTCGAAGACGGGACACTTAAAAGAGTCACAGAGCCTTATTTATTGGCAGGAATGACTTTCACAGATGCCGAAGCAAGAATATATGAAGAGCTAGGCACGAGTATCAATGGAGAATTCTTAGTGACGGGCATTGCACGCACTGATATTCATGAAATTTTCCCTTTAGATGGCAGTAATGTCTGGTACAAGTGCAAAATTTCTTACGAAAGTGCAGATGCGGATGGTGGAAAGAATAAAAAAATCAATCAGTTTATTTTAGTTGAAGCGAGCACAGTAAAGGAAGCATATGATAACCTTGCGGATAATATGTCAAATTTGATGGTCGATTATAAAGTTATTTCTGTTGCTGAATCTCCAATAGTTGAGGTTTTCTATCCAAATGAAAGCACCAAGAGAATTGAGCCAAAGGAAGTTTCATCAGGATCTGGAATGGTACCCAATACCGATTTTAATCCAAACGTTGAATCCAAGGTTGTAGATGAATTAGATACAAATGAGTAAGCACATAGAGCGCCTTCGGGACGAACATAAAGATTTTGACTTGAATGCACTAGATGAATCATTTGCAAATGATCCATTCAAGGCATTTCAGGAATGGTTTGATGAAGCATGTAGCTCCAAAGAACCAGAACCGAATGCATTTTCATTATGTTCTGTAAATTCTCAAAATAGCCAGCCATCCAGTAGAATCGTCTATTTAAAGGAGCTTCGTAGCAAAGAATTTGTGTTTTACACCAATTATCAGAGTGAGAAATCTGATGACATTAACGGTAATCCACGAGTGAGTATG
>NYTQ01000076.1 GCA_002683585.1 Cryomorphaceae bacterium | reverse complement strand
CGACATTCTNTTNTTTGANTCTTTTGANAGCTCNANTTTTGTCATTAANATACAGTAAGATTGTTCTCCNCCTCTTCCAACNCGACCNCTAAGCTGATGAAGCTGTGANAGACCNAACCTTTCNGCNCTTTCAATNACCATAACNGNNGCATTTGGNACGTTNACNCCTACNTCAATNACCGTNGTAGCCACCATNATTTGTGTNTCNCCCTTNATGAANCTTTGCATTTCAAACTCTTTTTCATCACTTTTCATTTGTCCATGAACAATACTGACTTTGTATTTGGGTAGGGGAAATGATCTTGAGACAGCCTCAAAACCATCCATTAGATTATGAAAGTCAAGTTTTTCAGATTCTTTAATAAGAGGGAAGACCATGTATATTTGCCGACCTTTTTGTATTTGGGTTTCAATGAAATTAAATACTTGCAGTCGATTTTTTTCATATCGATGAACTGTTTGTATTTCTTTTCTTCCTGGTGGAAGTTCATCAATAACCGAAACCTCTAGATCTCCGTAAAAGGTCATGGCTAAAGTTCTNGGAATTGGGGTAGCCGTCATAATTAAAATATGAGGTGGCTGTGTGTTCTTTCGCCACATTTTAGAGCGCTGTGCAACACCGAATCGATGCTGTTCATCGATTACAACAAGCCCGATGTTTTTAAACTGAACAGTGTCTTCAAGTAGCGCATGGGTCCCCACCAATAGATTTACTTCTCCATTCATTAACCCTTCATGTATTTTTGTACGTTCTGATTTTTTTGTTGAGCCGGTTAATAATTCTATTCGGATAGGCATTCCCTTTGTAAATTCTTTAAGTGTTTCGTAATGCTGGTTGGCCAATATTTCTGTTGGTGCCATGATTGCACTTTGGAATTTATTTCCAATTGCAATGAGCATTGCCATTAATGCAACAAGTGTTTTTCCGCTTCCAACGTCTCCTTGTAGCAAGCGATTCATGTGTTGGCCACTCAGGAAGTCTTTTCGAATTTCTTTGATTACTTTTTTTTGCGCTCCGGTTAGCTCGAATGGGAGATTTTCTTTGTAGAAACTATTGAATTCTGGACCCACTTCACTGAATATAAATCCTTTATGCCTACTTGACGATAGTTTTTTCCGAATTAAAAGCTCTAGCTGNAGATAAAAAAGCTCTTCAAATTTTAGTCGAATTCTCGCTTCTTGGATTTCATTTTGCGTGTTTGGCTGGTGTATTTTGATCAGTGCTTGCTTTTTAGAAATTAATCTATTTTCAGTGCATATTTCACCCGATAGCGTCTCGGGATAAGCAGGTCCTATTTGTGGAATAATGAGTGAAATGAGCTTCTCTAATCCTTTCGAGTGAAGGCCTTTTGAACCAAGTTTTTCTGTGCTCGGATATAGAGGAAAAAAACCAGTCCGGGTTTTTTGTCCGGAGGCCAAAGTCAGCTCAGGGTGCGGAATTGACCATTTTTGGGCGTATAACTTGGGTTTGCCAAATAAGTGATAAACCTCATTGACTTTGAGGCTATCTTTTATCCATTTTCCTCCCTGGAACCAAATTAAATCAATATACCCTGTCTCATCTCCAAATCTTGCAGACAGCTTTTTATATCGGCCCTTTCCCGTTTCTCGTATTTGGTCTATTTTCCCTTTTAAGAGCNCATGGTTTTCTGCGTATTGGATCTCATTAATCTTTGTGAATGATGAGCGGTCGACATATCTATACGGGAAATGAAATAACAGATCGCCATAGGTTTTTATACCCAGTTCTTTCTGCAATAGCTGTGCTTTCTGAGGGCCAACACCTTTGAGATATTCTATAGGAGTAGCGGCCAAATCATTCATCTAGAAATATTGTGTTTTTAGTGTTTCCAGACGCCCATTTTGTTGAACTTATCAATCCTAGTCTCAATGCGCTCCTCTGGAGATTTAGCTTCAAGTTCTTGGACCGCCTTTTTGATATACTTCTTAACGCGCTCAAAAATAAGGTGCTCAGAACGATGTGCGCCATCTAATGGCTCTTTTATTACATCATCCACTAGGTTGTTGCTTGACATGTCCTTAGAAGTAAGCTTCAATGCGTCTGCTGCTTTTTCTTTGAACTCCCAAGAACGCCAAAGTATCGAGGAACATGATTCTGGAGAGATCACAGAGTACCAGGTGTTTTCTAACATCACCACTTTGTCTCCAACACCAATTCCGAGTGCTCCTCCTGAAGCACCTTCACCAATAATGATACATATTACAGGAACTTTAAGGCGCATCATTTCATAGATATTCCGCGCAATGGCTTCACCTTGTCCTCTTTCTTCTGCTTCTAGTCCAGGAAAAGCTCCTGGAGTATCAATAAATGTTACAATAGGTTTGTTAAATTTCTCTGCCAGTTTCATCAAACGAAGGGCTTTTCTATAGCCTTCTGGATTTGGCATACCAAAATTCCGATATTGTCTCATTTTGGTATTCACCCCTTTTTGTTGTCCAATGAACATCACTGATTTACCATCAACTAAACCAAGCCCACCGACCATAGCTTTGTCGTCTTTTACATTTCTATCGCCATGAAGCTCTATGAATTTCCCTTCGGTTATTGCATTAACGTAAGCTAAAGTATATGGTCTTTCGGGATGTCTTGAAAGCTGTACTCTTTGCCAAGGTGTAAGATTGGTGAAAATCTCTTTGGTTTTCTTTTTTAGCTTTTGCTCAAGCTCTTGAATTTTGTCAGTCATATCGAGATCAGAGGTGTCTCCGATTTCTTTTGTCTTTTCAATTTGCTCTTCTATGGCCTTAATAGGCTCTTCGAAATCTAGGTAGATACTCATTAGGATGTGTCTTTATNTCAAAACAAAGGTATTAAAAAGTTTGACTTAATGGGTTGTTTTTAACAATCTCAATGGGGATAATTCCATGCCTTAAAGGCAAAACCCCATCTATCTTTAAGCTTCGATTTTAGCTCTTCTGGAAGCTCAATAAATTTATTTTTCTGGTAATTTTTTTGGTCCTGAATATAGCTTTCGAAGCTTGGTTTTATTTTTTCGAAACCAGNTATATTTAGTGTTTTGTAAATACGTTCTAGTTCACTTAAAGGGCTGNTAGATAAATCATTAAATGAAATTTCAGTCAATTGGTCTTCGGGTATAAACTTTTTTAAATCAAGGTATTGCTTCATGACAAGTTCATAGCACGATATAACACATTCAGATATTTCTTCATCACTGAATTTTTGTAAAAACTGTGATTTTATGGTTTTTTTATAGAGGTGCTCGGTGGATTTATACACGTCAAATGGATTTCGGTGAATGAAAATAAATTTCGCATTCGGAAACATCTCTTTTAGCACTTTTATTCTTGCGGTATTGTGCGGGTTTTTTAGTAAAAGTGTTCTTTCGGGCCCATTGTAATATGCAATCTCTTGAAGCATTCGTTTGTAGCTTTTTTTCCATCTCGAAAGCGATTTTTCTGAGGTTTCAAAGAGGTGATAACGTTTGAAGTAATTTTGATTNTTTGGAAAGAAAAAAGAATGCATACTACTCCNGTGTGTNAGATTAGTAAGTGGGTGTTCTTCTTCTGTNGGNGCACCTGCATCAATGANTACATTGTCTTGTGGTCTTGTCCGTGGCATAAGTCTGTTAAGTAGTGGTTTCATGGTTTTTTTTGAAACCAAAGCGACCCTNAAAAAGAAGGCTTGAAAGGCTTCTAAGTATGAAAATTGANTGTCTTTNGAGAGTAAATAGTGTAGGTGGGTTGTTCCGCTTCTCCAGTGGCCTATTACGAATACTGGCGGGTTATTTTTAAAGTCTATAGCTTGAATTCTTTTCCGGTAAGCTAGTAGTTGTATCCATCGAAATGGCGCACTGATGGCCGTAAAAAACAAAATTTTCCACCACATATTTTTAGTGGTCAATCCTTNTCTATTATCTTTCCATAGGCGCCATAATACACNGAGGCTCGAGATGTATAATTGATGCTCCTTTATTTCCTCTTTAGACATGATTTAAAGTTGCATATAATAAATCAATTCTCTTTGTTTTTAGATTTGTTTTCAGCGTTGTGGGGTCTATTTAACTTTTCTATACTGTTGGGTTTAATAATCTTGGATAGCGCAAAAATGAAGATAAAAACAGCTAAGAATGCCGAGCTTCGACCTAAGAAATCTCCGTGTTTTGCNTAGTTCGTAACTTGANTAAGCAGCTGTACCTTTGCGGTTATGGCATCAGGAGTCCACCACTCAGTTTCTTTAACAATTTCTCCGCTTGGCGATATTACACCACTTTTACCTGTGTTGGCTGATCTGATTAACCATTTTCTGTTTTCTATGGCTCTGAGTCTTGCAAAGCTAAAGTGCTGTTTATAGCCTGGTGTGTTTTTCCACCAGCCATCGTTTGTAATAACACAAAGTAATTCTGCTCCCAACCTCGACTGCTCAGCAACGAATTCACTGAAAACAGATTCATAACAAACAATAGGTGCAATTTTTCCGAAGGAAGTTCCCATTATTCTTACAGTTTTCTCTTTTCCTAACGAGCCAATCGTTCCTCCGTTGTCTATTGCGAGTTGATCAAAAAATGGAATGTAATAGGAGTAGGGTATGTGTTCTACTCCTGCAACAAGCTTTGATTTATGAATGAATTCTGTTTCTTTGTTTGGGCTGAGAAGAAGGCTGGTGTTGTAGTATTCGATGTATCTACCGTTATTCATTAGCCTTGAGCTTCTTGAGTTTTTTTCGTTAAACATTTTCATGGTTGAAGCTCCGATCAACAGCTCTGTTCCCCACGTTTTTAGGCTATCTCGATACATTTGATAGGCGATTGTTGATTTCAGTCTTGGCTCGAAAAAACCTCCGCTGATGGCTGTTTCAGGAGCAATTACAAGGTCTGTTTTGGGACTGATTTTTTCAGATGCTAGTCGGAGTATTTTTTGATTCTGTGCATAGAAACTTCTACGATCAAATTTCTCATTATATGGATCGATATTTGGCTGTAAAACTACAGTTTCAACCTGTTTTATTTTTGATGAGTATTTCTGACTGCTATTAAAGCTGACTTTGATATATATCGATGCTGCGATTGGGACAATTATACTCGCCGCATATATAAAAAAGGGGCTTTTAAGACTCTTCTTTTGTTTCCAGTTTCGGTAAGTTAAATAGCCAATAAGATTAACGATAATAATCCATAAGGAACCTCCGGTAACCCCTGTGTATTCATACCACTGAATCCAGTTAACGCGCTCTGAAAACGTGTTTCCTAACGACAGCCATGGATGTGCAAATTCCCAATGATTGTGCAGGTATTCGAATCCCAACCAGTAAAAGGGTAGTGAGAGATATCCTTCCTTGTTTCCAACATATTTTCTAGTAATGTGAAAAACTTGAAAGACAAGGCTCATCGCTACAGCATTAAATAAAAAGGCAAATATTGCTCCTCCTGCACTTGCATTCCATATCCACCATGAGGTGCCGATGTTAAATATTAAAAAGCAAATGAAGCTATGAACGAATACATTGAGGGACGAGCGACCAATATTCATTATAGTTGCTTCCACAATAAGCAGAGGAACAAAGCTTAAGAATATTAGAGGTGTTAGGGTTCCTGAAAATGGAAATGCCAAGAACATCATTAGGCCTCCGATAAAAGATGCGGTCCAGCGTTTCTTTCGATTCAATATCATAGGCAAATATAGTGGCTAGAAAACAAAAAAGGCCGACAATTGTCGGCCTTTCAATAATTTTATTGACGATTTAAGCTTCTGCTTCTGCCTCCAAAGGAATTACAGATACAAAAGATCTATTGTTCTTTTTCTTTTTGAATTCAACAAGACCGTCCTCCAATGCGTACAAGGTATGGTCTTTTCCAATACCCACATTGTCACCAGGGTGGTGTTGTGTACCTCTTTGACGAACAATAATGTTTCCTGCAATCGCAGCTTGTCCACCGAAAATTTTAACACCTAATCTTTTACTTTGTGATTCACGACCGTTTTTTGAACTACCGACTCCTTTCTTATGTGCCATTTTATTTTATTTTATGCCTCCTTAGCTTTCGCTGCAGGTTGCTTCTTAACTTTAATTCCAGTGATCGACAATTCNGTAAANGCTTGTCTGTGACCATTTTTCTTTTTGTAGCCTTTTCTTCGTTTTTTCTTGAAGACAATTACNTTATCTCCTTTNACGTGNNTTTCTACTTTTGCGGTGACTTTTGCACCTNCTANAGCNGGGGCGCCAACGCTTACTGNTCCTTTATCTTCTANAAGCAGTACCTGNTCAAACTCTACTTTTGANCCTTCTTCTGCNTCCAAACGATGAACGTAAACCTTCTGGTCTTTTTGCACTTTAAATTGCTGCCCTGCTATCTCTACTATTGCGTACATAACAATGATTACATTATAAGTTATCCAAAATTGGACGACAAAGATACTATTTTCTTCTAATGCATCAAAATATTAGCCATTAAATCATGAAGACTTTTGGTCTCTATTTGAATTGGCGATAAAAACACCTGATAATGCGATCATCATTCCCCCAATTTGAGGGGCTGTTATCTTTTCTTCAAAGAAGAAGCCAAAAATAACCGCCACAATGGGAATGAAGTAGGTTACGGAGCTAGCAAAAAGAGCTGAAGTGTTTTTGATAATGGTGTTAAAGATGAAAAGTGCTAGTGCCGTTCCTACGATTGAAAGTATTAGGATAGCTAAAAGACTATTCCATATTTGTGTGTTGTTCTGAAATGTATTCATAGTATCTTCTGTGAAAAATAAAACCGTCGACAATGGCAGTAGCAGGAGGAATGCAATGGCAGCTATATCGAGTGACTTGTAGTGTTTTAGTTTGTATCGGATTACGCTCAAGCTAATCGCATAGCATAATGTGGCTCCTAGGACGCTCAAAATATGACTCCATTCCCCTTCAATAGAATTTTGCTTTCCGAAATAGAGCAGTAATCCTACACCGAAGGAACCAATTGAGGCGCCTAAAAATTGACGAAAGCTCATTTTGTCCTTGAAAATTAGAAGCGCAATAAGTATTGTGAAAATAGGCGTAATGCTATTCAGCATGCCAGCAAGTCCAGATGATATACCCGTTTCGGCATAAGTAAATAAGAAGGCAGGAGCGAGGTTGCCACATATTGCAACAATTGAAAAAGAGCCCAAATCCTTCCTGAAATCAATCGATTTAAATGCCTTTATACCAAAAGGAAGTAGAACAATACTTGCAATAAGAATACGCATAGTTGCCACCTGGTTAGAAGAAAAAGTATCGTATCCATCGGCTGTGTACATTGCTTTTTTCATCAGGATGAATGAGCTACCCCAAATAATCGAGAGTAAAATTAGAAGGGTCCAATATTTCAGTGAAATTTTCACAGTTCAAAAGTACGTAAATACCCTCAGTTTGATTTTGTTTATAAATAAATAGTTTTCCACTTTTTACCACTTTTTATATTTAGTATTATTTCTATTGTTTACAAACATATTAGATGTATTTTTGAAACAAAAAAAGTAAACAGACGTTATAAGTTATTAACAATTTGAATATCGGTGGTAAAAAGTGGTAAAATTCCATTATTTTTACTCATAGTTTCGTTATGGCTGGATTAGTAGGAGAATTTGAGGTTAGGTTAGATAGCAAGGGTAGATTTCTATTCCCTTCAGGTCTTAGGAAGCAGTTGGCTCCGACTGCCCAGCGTGATTTTATGTTAAACAAAGGTTTTGAGGATTGTCTTACGCTTTATCCAATCATGGATTGGGAGAAGATGAGTGAGCGTCTTTCAAAAATGAATTTGTTTAAACCGAAGAATCGAATGTTTTATCGTTTGTTTCATCAAGGTGCAAAACAGGTTGCTCTTGATAATGCGGGTCGTGTATTGATACCGACAGCTCACGCCGAAAGAATCGGCTTAGGGCAGGAGGTTATGCTTATTGCATACAATGACCGCGTTGAGATTTGGGATAAATCCAAGTACTTCAGCATGATTGAAGAGAACATAACGGACTTTGCAGATTTAGCAAATGAAGTAATGGGAGACTTGGATGAGCCAAAAGAATAGTACATATCACATACCGGTTTTACGCGATGCGTGTATTGAGGGTTTAGCTATAAACCCTGATGGCGTTTATGTGGATGTTACTTTTGGTGGTGGCGGTCATTCTCGAGCGATTTTTGATAAGCTTTCATCAAAAGGAACGCTTTATGCTGTTGATCAAGACAAAGATGCTTTGCGTAATGCATGGGAGGCACCTAACTTTCATTTTATCCAGTCCAATTTTTCATTTATTCAAAACCAGCTCAAGCTTAGAGGTGTTTCAAAAGTTGATGGTATTCTTGCCGACCTTGGAGTGTCTTCTCATCAATTCGATGAAGGGGTAAGGGGTTTCTCAATAAGAAATGAGGGTGCGCTTGATATGAGGATGAACGCCTCCGCCAATTTAAATGCAGCTGATCTATTAAATGATAGTGATGAAGAGGAGTTGACATCAATTTTTAGAAAGTATGGAGAAATAAAAAATGCCAGAAGGTTGTCTTATGAGATCGTCAAGTTTCGGCAGTCAAATTCCTTAAAGACAACACAAGAATTAATTTCTTTTTTAGGTGATTTCGCACCCAAGTTCAAGGAGAATAGGTACTACGCTCAGGTTTTTCAGGCGATCAGAATCGAGGTAAATCAAGAGATCAAAGCGTTAGAGGATTTACTTCGTCAGAGTGAAAACCTCATCGCTCCAGGTGGCAGATTGGTAGTGCTATCCTATCACTCTCTGGAAGACAGACTCGTTAAAAATTTTATTAAAAAAGGCAATCTAGAGGGGGAACTGGAGAAGGACTTTTTCGGAAATCCCTTAAAGTCATTTACGGAGATAAATCGTAAGCCCATTGTTCCCGATGAAAAAGAACAAGCTGAAAACACAAGATCACGCAGTGCGAAACTAAGAATAGGAGAAAGGAATGATTGAAGAAAAGAACACTTCTAGTTTTGAGCCAAAATCTAGCCGTAAGGCGAAGGTTAAAAAACCCAATCCAGTTGCTCAAATTCTTAATGGCGAATTTTTAACCAAGTCTTTTGTCTTGAACAACTTGCCCTATATTTTTTTCAGTCTGTTTCTACTAATTCTTTTTGTAGCCAAGGGGTATTATGTGAAGCAAATTAAGGATGAGATTCGCGCCACTCAAATACAGATAGATCAAAACTCTGCTGATTTTCTTGAGGTCAAAACAGCTTTTGAAATAGAAACAAGAAGACAAAAATTGGTTGAGAAGCTCAATGAAAGAGGACTCAAGGAATCTTTAAATGCAACGAAGGTAATACGCCTAGAATCAAACGATCAATGAAAGAGGTAAATAGAAAATTTTTAAGAAACCGAGCCTACCTCATCTATTTTGGGTTTATGGCCTTGATGGCGACGGTTTTTGGAACAGTTGTATCGATTCAATTCTCTACTGAGTCTATAGGAGAAATGCCAGGACAAGGAAAAATTCAGGAACGAATTGTATCTGATGATCCGCGCCTTGGAGATGTCTTAGATAAGGACATGAACCCACTCATCACTACGGTTTCTTACTATGATGTCTACATGGATCCAACGGTTGCAACAAAGGAGCTTTTTGATGAAAATGTTGATTCTTTAGCGCAAGGAATTAGTGACCTATTTCAAAGAAAAGAGGCTGAAGAAATTGCCAATCAATTACGTGTTGCTCGGACTAAAGGTAAGCGATATGTATCCATTCAAAAGCAAGTTACGAATGAGCAAAGNATGGCGCTTCGNGAGCTNCCTATTTTNAATAAAGGNAGAATGAANGGAGGNATTATTGATGGTCAAAATCANGANTCTACNGTNCGNAAAAANCCTAAAGGNNAGCTTGCGCANNGAACCTTAGGNTANTATANAGANCGAAATGGAAAAAAATATTCTGTNGGNATTGAGGGTGCATTTCATGAGTATTTAGCTGGAAAACCAGGGTCTCAAATTGAACAGAAAATTGCNAATGGNTGGAGAAAAACCGGTAAAGTCATCNAGGAGTCGATAGCTGGATCGGACGTTGTAACTACAATAGATTCAGATATTCAAGAGGTCGTTCATTCAGAGCTTGAAAAACAATTGATTTCCATGGATGCTTCTCATGGTTGTGTTATTGTTATGGAGGTTGCCACGGGCTACATACGAGCGATATCGAACCTGAAACGGAACTCCGATAGCTCTTTTTCAGAATCCTATAATTATGCCGTAGGAAGACTTTCTGCACCGGGTTCTACTTTTAAGCTTGCTGCCTTAATGGCTGCTTTAGAAGACGGTAAGCTCTCTTTGGATACAGAGGTCAATGCATCGGGTACGTATCATTTTAAAGGTTCAAAAAAACCATTATATGACTCTAATTATGGTCATGGCTATGGGAAGATTTCATTAAAAGAAGCTTTTGAGCTCTCTTCCAATGTTATTGCACCAACGATAGACAATGCTTACAAAAATGAGCCTCATCAATTTATTTCTAGGCTTGAAAAGTTTGGATTGACTGAGCCCATCGGTATTNCTATTTCAGGAGAGCCCAAGCCAAAGGTTTCTCGACCAGGTTCTCGACAATGGTCAGGGATTTCTATTCCATATATGTCAATTGGTTACGAGCTAGAACAAACGCCACTTCAAACCTTGAATCTTTATAATTCTGTTGCAAATAATGGTCGAATGATGAAGCCTCAATTTGTTCAAGAAATAAGGAACTCGGGAAAGGTGCTTCAAAAATTTGACCCTGTGGTGTTAGACGAAAAGATTTGTTCAGAATCGACTATTGAAAAGGTAAAAAGTTGTCTTGTAGGTGTTATGGAAAATGGTACGGGAAAAGACCTGAAAAGTGTCATGTTNAAAATTGCAGGAAAAACAGGCACAGTCAAATTNCTAGATGTGTCTGGAGAGTTTTTAAATAGATCTCAATCAGAATATCAGGCATCATTTTGTGGGTTCTTTCCTGCTGATAAGCCATTGTACTCATGTATTGTCGTCATCTACAAGCCTAAAAAGAATATTTATGGTGCAAAGGTTTCAGGAACTGTATTTGCGGCTGTGGCCAACAAGGTTTTTGCTTCAAATCTGAAGTACCATGACGCCATCAATGAAGCCATCGATAAATCTGAAAATTTACCACCTATTAAGGCTGGTTATAAGGACGATGCTTCTAATGTTTTGGCNGCATTAGGTTATGAACATAACATAACGGGTTCAGGGCCATGGGTNGCTGAGGTCAGACCCTCAAAGAAAATCAACNTAATTCCTCGAAAAGTCACGGATATGAAAGTTCCTAATGTGCGCGGAATGACGGCTAAAGACGCGGTATATCTACTTGAAGATATGGGGATGGTGGTTGAAATATCAGGATATGGAAAGGTAATTTATCAGTCAATTGCTGAGGGNACTGATTTAGAAAAAGGAAGGTTAATCAAATTGACGCTAAAGAACGTATGAAAGGNTTAACTCATTTATTAANTTCTATAAAGCATGAGCGAATATNTAGTGCTCACGATGCGATGATTGAGTCTATTGAGTTTGATTCTAGATCTTGTTCAGCAGGTTCTCTTTTTGTNGCCGTTAAGGGTTATTCGCTCGANGGGCATGATTATTTAGCATCGGCATATGAAAAAGGNTGTCGTGCTTTTGTAGTTGAGCGTCNAGTTGATTTTTCAGCTGAAGATATCTCAATGGTCCTTGTTGGAGATTCTTCTGAAGCTATTGCCTCACTTTCTGATTCGTTTTTTGACACTCCCTCTAAAGAAATAAAGCTCATTGGAATCACTGGNACGAATGGAAAGACAACATGCGCAACGCTTATGTATGANCTTTTTATGGGTTTGGGTTACAAGACTGGGCTATTGTCTACTGTAGTGAATAAAATTGGAGATAATGCTTTGAAAGCAACGCATACTACGCCTAATCCAGTAGAGCTGAATAAACTTTTACGTGAAATGGTAGATGCGAATTGTTCTCATTGCTTCATGGAGGTGAGCTCGCATGCCATTGATCAGAATAGGGTCTTTGGTCTTCATTTTTCAGGCGGTGTCTTTACCAATATTTCTCACGACCATTTAGATTATCACAAAACCTTTTCGGCATATATAAAAGCGAAGAAAAAATTCTTTGACCACCTTCCTAAATCGGCTTTTGCACTNGTNAATACAGATGATAAGAACGCATTGGTGATGCTTCAGAACACAAAGGCAAATCAAGTTCACTATGCGCTGAAAACACCAGCTGACTTNAAGGCTAAGGTTATTGAAAACGAGCTTTCAGGACTTGTTTTGAATCTTGATGATACTGAGTTTTATTCCCGTTTAATCGGCAGGTTTAATGCCTACAACCTCTTGGCTGTTTATGCTGTATCCANNCTTTTAGGTGAGGATAAGATTGAGACACTTGGTGTGCTCAGTAATCTTCAATCNGTTGAAGGGCGCTTTCAATACTTAAAAGTTCTCGGAGGACCAACCACAATNGTAGATTATGCCCATACGCCAGATGCTTTGAAAAATGTATTAGAGACCATTAAGGCGGTGAAGCAAACCAATGCNCGACTAATCACAGTTGTNGGTTGTGGAGGTGATAGGGATAAAGATAAGCGACCAATTATGGCTGCCATNGCANGCGAAATGAGTGAGCAACTCATTTTAACATCAGACAACCCGAGGACTGAGGATCCTGATTCCATTCTTAATGACATGCAAAATGGCCTTGATAAGGANCAGCTGAGTAATGCTTTTGTNATGGAAGATCGCAAGGAGGCNATCAAGCTNGCNGTCAGGCTAGCAAATGAATCAGACGTGATTCTCATTGCAGGAAAAGGCCATGANAAATACCAAGAAATTAACGGCGTGAGACATGACTTTGATGACTATAAAATTGCAAGTGAATTTACAAACCAAATGANACAATAATGCTGTACTATCTATTTGAATTACTCGATAATTATAATGTGCCAGGTGCTGGCCTGTTTAGCTATATTTCTTTTCGCTCTGCANTAGCACTAATTACCTCNTTGATCATTTCTATCGTTTTTGGAAAACGCATTATCGCGCGCTTGCAGAAACAGCAAATAGGGGAGACGGTTAGAGATCTTGGACTCGCTGGTCAAATAGAAAAAACAGGAACACCTACAATGGGAGGCCTGATTATCCTTGGGGCTATTTTAATTCCAACGCTTCTTTTTGCAAGACTAGAAAATGTCTATGTGATCACCATGATTATTGCAACAGTTTGGTTGGGAATGATNGGATT
Organism: Cryomorphaceae bacterium; assembly: GCA_002683585.1. The sequence continues at coordinate 4,236 of NYTQ01000076.1, read as the reverse complement.
TATTGATGACTACATTAAGGTTTTTAAAAAGAATAAGGANGGCTTAAAAGGCANGTTTAAGATAATAGGTCAGATTGGTGTTGGATTGATTGTNGGTTCAGTACTTTATTTTTCAGATGATGTCGTTGTGCATAAAAGAGTTGCAAATGATTATAACCTGAAAGCAGGAGAAAAAAATGTTAGTCATCAGCATACATCTTCNGATGATAAATCATTTAAGTGGGTTGAGACNGACGAGATGACTACAACNATTCCATTTGTAAAAGACAATGAGTTCAATTATAAATGGTTATTAGGAGGTAGCTCCTCATATGGCTGGTTGATTTTTATTCCGATTGTCATCTTCATCGTAATTGCTGTCTCCAATGGGGCAAATATGACTGATGGTCTAGATGGTTTAGCAACTGGAACATCCGCTATTGTAGGTATCGCATTGGCAATTCTTGCATANGTAAGTTCACATGTACGTTTCTCCGACTATCTAAATGTAATGTACATTCCTTTCGCAGAGGAGCTTGTAATATTTATCAGTGCGTTTGTNGGTGCATGTATCGGTTTCCTTTGGTATAATTCATATCCTGCACAGGTATTCATGGGTGATACGGGNAGNCTTGCNATAGGNGGAATTATTGCAGTTTTTGCCATTTCAATTAGAAAAGAGCTTTTAATNCCGGTTTTGTGTGGTGTCTTTCTNATCGAAAATATCTCNGTAATGCTTCAGGTTGGTTACTTCAAATATTCTAGAAAAAAATATGGAGAGGGCAGGCGTATTTTTAAGATGGCCCCCTTGCACCATCATTATCAAAAATCAGGATTACATGAAGCCAAAATTGTCGCCCGTTTCTGGATTCTGGCCGTGCTTTTGGCAGTAGTAACTATTGTAACGCTTAAGGTCCGTTAATGGATATAAAAGGTCAAAATATCGCAATTATAGGCGGCGGCGAAAGCGGCGTTGGCGCAGCTTTACTTGGTAAAAAAATGGGGGCGAATGTTTTTGTTTCTGATGCAGGTGCCTTAAAAGAGCAATACAGAAAAGAGCTCCTTGACGAAAATATTGATTTTGAGGAGTCTGGACATGATTTTAAACGAATCGTAGCTTCAAATTATGTTATTAAATCTCCAGGTATCCCTGCTCATGCGCCAATATTTAAGGAGCTAGCGAACAAACATGTAAATGTACTTTCAGAAATTGAGTTCGCTTCCAAGTACACCAATGCCAAAAAAGTTTGCATAACGGGAAGTAACGGTAAGACAACGACTACGATGTTACTCTTTCATATATTCAAGAGTGCTGGCTTAAACGTTGCATTCGCAGGAAATATTGGAAAAAGTCTAGCACGTCAAGTTTCGCTTTCTGAACCTGATTATTTTATTATTGAGCTTAGCTCTTTTCAGCTTGACGACCTGCATGCTTTTAGAGCAGATGTTTCCATCATTTTAAACATCACACCAGATCATCTAGACCGTTATAACAATGACATGAACCTTTATGCAGATTCTAAGCTGCGCATTACTAGGAATCAGACCAAGGAAGATTGGTTCATCTTCAATGCTGACGATCCAGTTATTAACGATAAAATCTCTACGCTGAACCTTCCGATGAAGGTTGCCAGCTTCTCTATAAAAACCCCTCAGGATATTGGGGGATATTCAATTTCGGAACAATTAATAATCAATATAAAAGAACAATTATCTATGTCCATTCATGATTTAGCNTTAAAGGGTAAGCACAATACCCAAAATTCATTGGCAGCAGGGATTGCNGCCAGAATAGTAGAAATNCGCAAGGATATCGTGCGTCAAAGNCTAGAGGATTTTGTCAATGTAGAACACAGGCTTGAGTTTGTCGCCAAGGTTAACGGCGTTGAGTTTATCAACGACTCTAAAGCAACGAATATTAATTCCACCTGGTTTGCACTTGAAAGTATGGAAAGACCAACTGTATGGATTGTTGGTGGTGTTGATAAGGGAAATGATTATAATGAACTTTTACCGTTGGTCGATGAGAAAGTGAAAGCCATTATTTGCCTCGGTGAGAACAANGANAAAATNAANGATGNGTTTGCTTCGAAAGTTGAAACCTTAGTTGAGGCGCGCACGGCTGTTGAAGCAGTCGCATACGCATATCGATTGGCAAGGAAAGAGGAGTCTGTTTTACTTTCTCCTGCCTGTGCAAGCTTTGATCTTTTCGAGAGCTACGAGGATAGAGGAAATCAGTTTAAGCAAGCAGTAAGGATGTTGTAAGGTGAATAAAAAGNAACTTNNTAATAAGAATANAGATTCTGCTTCAANNAAGGTGNNNCANGATGTTAATGATGTAATATCGTCGATGAAGCCGCTTGGAAAATATCTTGGAATGGATACTTTCTCCTGGCATAATCCAGATTTAGATGCATTAGAAAAGACCGTTTCCTCTTTCCCATTTAATATATTATGGCTTGGGAATGAAAATGAAATCACAGGCTTCTTGCATAAAAATTATGCTGTCGAGAGTAAGATTAATAGTTGTATCGTATATGGACTAAGTTCAGATAATTGTTCGAATAAAATCATTTCGATACAGTCAATAAGAGAAGCAATAAATCATTTAAATAAGCTGACTTTTAAGCCAGGAATATTGTTGTTCACCGCTTCTGACTCGGATAGTGAATTCAGTATGCGGTTTTTTGAAGAGTACATATCTAATTCCCATTTGAATCAATGAGGTATTACCTAAAATATCTTAAAGGGGATCCAGTGATATGGATGATTGTGATTCTTCTTATGTCCTTTTCTTTAGTGACCGTATATAGTTTTGTTCCTGTATTGGTCAAGATTGAGGGTGGTACACCCTTCTATTATTTGACCAAGCATTTAGTTTATGTGATTTTGGGTTTTTGTAGTATGTTCGCGGTTCATAGAGTCAATACGAAGTATATCTATCAGATCAGTAAATTCGCCTATTATTTGGCCGTAGTACTTTTGTTATTCACTATGTTTTTTGGAATCAACGTGAATGGTGCGGATCGTTGGATTAGGATTCCGTTCATTGGTCTTACTTTCCAATCTTCTGATTTTGCAAAGCTGGCCTTGTTGATGTATCTCTCACAACTTCTCGTTAAAAAGGAAAAATATTTTGATAATTGGAAAGAGGGAGTGCTTCCTGTTTTAGCGCCAATTGTTGTCATTTGCCTCCTGATTCTGAAAGATAATCTTTCTACTTCGGTCATGCTTTTTATGCTTTCTTTTATGTTACTTTTTATTGGGCGTTTCCCGTGGAAAAAGCTAGCTGCTATTTTTGCTACGGTAGCCGTTTTAGGTTTACTATTGGTAACTATTCATAAGGCTTTTCCTGAGTTGAATTTACTTTCTCGTTACGATACTTGGGAGGCAAGGTTTGAGAGAAAGTATTTTCATTTTGCTGAAGCCGCCGAATTTGATATTTCAAATGCACAAGCCAACAATGCAAAGTTAGCCATTTACAATGGTTCAGTGACGGGTCAGGGTGTGGGTGATGGAAAACTAAAAGGATACATTCCTGAGGCGTATGCCGATTTTTATTTTGCCAGCTTTATCGAGGAGTTTGGTTCAGTATCGGCTTTCCTTTTGATGTTTTTATACATGGTTCTTTTGCTGAGGATTATAAAGGTGGCCTGGAAAACAGATGTTTTGTTCGAGTCCTATATCTGTCTTGCTATAGGAATTCATTTATTACTTCAGGCCTCAATTAATATGTTGGTATGTACTGGATTGTTACCAGTAACAGGGCAAAATATGCCTTTTTTGGCTATGGGAGGTTCGGCACTCATAATGGCCTGTATCTCTATTGGTATTGTGCAGTCAGTGGCTAAAAAGAACAATAAATTAACGGCAACAGCTACATCATTTGAATTAAATAGCGATGAGGGAACAGATTAATCGGGTTGTAATTTCAGGTGGAGGTACGGGAGGACATATCTTTCCCGCAATTGCCATTGCCAATGAAATAAAGAGAAGGAATCCTAAAGTGGATATTTTGTTTGTTGGCGCTGAAGGGAAGATGGAAATGGAACGTATTCCACAGGCGGGTTATTTGATTGAGGGTCTTCCCATTGTTGGATTCCAAAGAAAATTCAGCTTTTCAAATTTCCTACTGCCATTTAAACTGTTAAAAAGCCTTTTAAAGGCACGTCGCATTATTAGGCAATTTAAGCCTCAATTAGTTATTGGTGTTGGTGGTTATGCAAGTGGCCCAACCCTAAAAATAGCTCAGCTATT
>NYTQ01000075.1 GCA_002683585.1 Cryomorphaceae bacterium | reverse complement strand
TGGAAATGCTGAATAGATATTACTGCACAGATAACGTGGATGGGAGTTCCCCNGCNTTTTGGGTNGGTGAAGANAAATTTGAAGANTTGTGTGATAATCTCAANAACAANCTAAGACTNACNATTGGNTCNGTACCTTTNAANCTNANNCTTCGTGANACGACAGANGTGAATTGGGTNGANTTTTANAGTCTNAAATCAGATTANACAATACTTTACTTTTGGGATCCTGAATGTGGACATTGTAAAAAGACTACGCCAAAATTAGAAACNCTTTACANAGAGAAATTTAAAGCGCGAAACGTTGAAATCTTTTCTGTCGGAAAAGCCATAGGTGAAGATTTCGATAAATGGAAAAAATTCATTCGCGACAATAACCTAACCTTTATCAATGCGGCAGTGACAGACAGACTCTATAACACAGCTAAAGATGCTCCTGAGAAGCTTGTAGAGCTATATCCGGGAGAGCCGAATAAACCAACTACTTTAGAATCTTTGAATTACCAAAATACATACGACATATTTAGCACGCCGAAGGTTTTTCTTTTGGATAAAGACAAGAAAATAATTGCAAAAAGCATCTCTATTTCACAGCTAGAGGATATGATTGATAGGCTACAGGGTAAAGAGGATCTCCCAAAACTTTTCCCACCGGACCCGGAGGAGGATGCTCAAATGCAAAAGAAAGAGTAATTTTAGCGCATGATAGATGCCTTTAAAAAGCTGCTTGATCATGCAAGTAGTATATTGATTACGACTCATAAATCACCCGACGGAGATGCCATAGGAAGTGCAGCTGCTTTTTCAAGATTTGTTAGTGCCTACGGAAAGAATAATCATGTGCTTCTTCCAGATGCTNCTGCATCGAATCTAATGTCATTTTTGGATGGTGTTTCTTATTCCTTTTTTGAAGACTTTGATTTGCNNGATAGTGGCTATGACCTCATGATTTGTCTCGATTACAATCACCCTCATCGCGTTGGTGATAAAATGAAGTCTTTCGTATTGGAACTAAATGCACCAAAGATCATGATTGATCATCACCCTAATCCAACTGAGTTTTGTGATCTTACGATATCACGTCCTGAGGTATGCTCCACAGCACAGCTTCTTTATGAGGTATTGCAGGAATGCCAGCTNCACACATACCTTACGAAAGAGGCATGTGAGGCNCTTTATTTGGGTATAATGACAGATACAGGCTCCTTTAGGTTTCCGAGCGTTACAGCCAAAACACATGACGTCTTAAANGAATTATTGTCAAAAGGAGTAGAGGCCTATACAATCCATGAGAGGGTATTTGATCAGAACACCAAAGAACGTGTGCAACTTCGTTCATACGCGATTTCAAATAAGTTTACTCAAATTGAAGGAACCCCAATTGCATATATATCGCTTTCNCAAGAGGAATTGAAGCGTTACGAATATCAAAAGGGAGATACGGAAGGACTTGTAAATGTTCCTTTATCCATTAAAGGTATTTCTATTTCTGTTTTTATGAAGGAAAATGAAGATGGAAATGTTAAAATGTCATTTCGTTCAAAGGGAAAATATGTTGTGAATGAGTTTGCAGGAAAACATTTCGATGGTGGAGGACATAAATATGCTGCTGGTGGTTTCAGTCATCATAGTCTTGCCAAGACAATAGAAAAACTNGTGCTCAATTCAAAAGAGCTACTATGAAGCTTATTGTTCTTTTAATCTCATTTTTGGTTTTATCCTCTTGCGTTCAAGAAGAAGAAAATAATCCATTGGAGCCCAAAGATTGGTCGATGGATCATTCAGTNGATTTTAATAAAGAAATTCATGAAAGAGAAGAGCTAGCCATTGAGATTTATTTGGCACACCATAAGGATTTAAAAATGATGAGCACAGGATCTGGACTTCGCTATCAGCTTGCTAAGAATAGAGTAGGAGTAGGAGCTAAGGCGCGCATTGGAGACCGGGTTTCTTTAGACTTAAAAATCGAACTCTTGGATGGTCGATTGTGTTATAAAACAGATTCAATCCCTGATCAGTTTATCCTCGGTATGGGCAATGAGGAGTCAGGACTTCACGAGGCATTACANCTNATGAAGGTAAATGAGAAAGCAAGGCTTATTGTTCCAAGTTATTTAGCGCATGGGCTCCTTGGTGATTCAGAACAAATCCCTCCCCAATCCATTTTATTAATAGATGTTGAACTTTTAAACCTTACCCAATGAAAGCTCATATCAAAATAGCAGCGGTTTTTTTTAGCTTGATCTTTTGTTTAACCGCTTGTGATATGGTTGAGCGCAAAGAAGCCAAAAGCACAGAGGTAAAGCCCATTAGCGATGTTGCTGATGATACGCCTTCATCCATTAATACCATTGAACAACCTAATGAAGACAGCGTATTCCTTGATACAAGCCTTGTCTCACTCATTCAAGATACGAATGTAAATGTTAAAGAGATTTCCAATGAGTTCAAGTTCACAGACCATCTACAAACAAAAAGTGGTATATCGATTGATTGGATTAAAAAATCAAATGCACGTAAACCGAAGAAAGGAGAGCTGCTCATGCTAGAGTACAGGTTGAGTTTACCGGATGGTAAGATTATTGATGGCAACAATAGGATGAAAATGCCCTACTTACCATTCGTATTAGGATATAATATGCAAAATAAGGGTTGGGATGAAGCACTAAGCTATATGACGGTTGGGGACTTGGCTCAGGTTAAAATACCCGCATACCTCGCCTATGGAAAAAAAGGTTTAGGCAAATTGATACCACCGGATTCAGAGAATTGGTTATTCGTTAAGCTCCATGGCATTGTCTCTCCAAGTAAGGATAGTTCAGGTGTTAGAATTTGGGAGCTTAGGTCAGGGGAACCTACCAAAGTAGAAAAGATTTCCAAAGTCAAATTTCACATGATTGCATCAACTGAGAGCAAGGCAAATGTATTTAATACGTATACCTCAAATTTCCCTGTTACCTACACTCCGGGTCAGCGGAATTATCCAAAGGGACTGAGAAAAGTGTTAAATAACGCAAAAATAGGCCAGCACTTGTTTATCATACTTGACTCAGAAGTTGCATTTGGCCCCGAAGGATACTTAGACCTTGTGCGTCCAAACGAACAGGTTTTCTATAATCTGAAAATACTAGAAGTCGACTAGTATTCAAGCATTATTCGTAAATTTGCAACTTGATAAAAGGGAAATGAACGTATTTAAAGTAGTCAAAACATTTTTAGTTATTTTTCTTGCGCTGCAATGTTTTGGGCAAATGCCTCTTGACACTGTAGAATCTAAGCTGGGTAAGATGGTGATGTATTCCGATCAATCCTGGGAATTAATAAAAGACACAACGTTTGATGGTATTCTGAATAAGGATTTGCATAGAATCATGAGCAGTGCGGAGGTTGGAGGTCCATTCGTGATGAAATGGGATGACAATGACTGTTATACCCGTGCGAACAATCTCACGAAACTTAAAGATACCATTTGGCTATGTCTAGATGACGATTCGCATGGTTCATTTACAATTCCTATAGATGGACCCGTCACTTCTCGCTACAAGTATCGAAATGGCAAATATCATAATGGAATTGACTTAGATCTAGAGACTGGTGATACTGTTGTATGTGCTTTTGATGGTGTAGTTCGTTATTCAAGAAATAATTCAGGGGGCTATGGGAAGTTAGTGATTGTCCGACATTACAATGGTCTAGAGACATATTACGCTCATCTGAGTAAGCTTTTGGTTTTCTCTGGACAGAAAGTCAATTCGGGAGAAGTGCTTGGTTTAGGAGGTAACACAGGACATTCTTTTGGTTCTCATTTACATTTTGAGGTTCGGTTTTATGATTCTTCAATAAATCCTGAAGAGCTGATTGATTTTAAAAAACAAGCACTCAAGAAAACCAACCTTCTTTTGCATAAGACAATGTTTCGACCTGGTGTTACGCCTTCAGATCAATGGCGTCAGCAGTCTAATGGGAGCAAAGCATATGTTGCCAAAAAATATTACAAGGTTCGTGCGGGTGATACGCTTTCTGCCATTGCAGAACGCAATAGAACTAGTGTGTCTTCGTTATGTAGACTAAATGGCTTGAGAACGACCTCAATTCTTCAGATTGGCCAAAACTTGAGGGTTAAATAATATGCATAGAATTCTCTTCTTTTTCTTAGGCTTAAATCTTGTTTTATCGAGCTGTTCTAATTATAACGAAATTATTAAAGGTGATGATTACGTCAAAAAGTTTGAGCTTGCCAATGCGCTCTTTGATGATGAGGAATTTTTAAAGTCAATTGTACTTTATGAGCAGATTTATCAGCACGCACCGAAGTCAGGTGAAGGCGAACTTGCTTATTACAGACTTGGGAGGAGTTATTACAACAGTGAAGATTATTATATGGCAGGGTATTATTTCTCCTCCTATATTCAGCGTTTTCCTTATTCAGCAAACAATGAAGAGCTTATGTTTTTGGCAGCGATGTGCAAGGTTCAAAATTCTCCCGAGTTGTCCTTAGACCAAACAGAAACAGAAGATGCCATCAATGCTGTTCAGATCTTTGTTGACAGCTATCCAACTACAGTATTAATGGACTCTTGTAATCAAATTATTGATAGGCTCCGTCAGAAAATAGAGACGAAAGAATTCAATAACGTAATGCTTTATGCACAAACCGAAAGGTACAGGGCAGCTGTGGCATCTGCAGAAATATTTTTAGAAAAATATCCTTCTTCAATTCATGCAGAAGAGGCATTTTCAACCATGGTTAGAAATTCCTATTACCTCACTGTGAATAGCATCGAAAGTAAAAAAAGCACAAGAATTGATGAAACTATTGAAAGAATGCGTAAATTTGAGGCCGATTTCCCTGGTTCGGACGATATTAAAAGTCTCAATCAATTGGTGAATAAATTGCTTAATTAAAGAAGAATAGAATGAGCTACAAAAATGTAATTGCAGAAAAAACAACGGTAACAAGAGATACCATCCATCTTGAAAATAAGACGGGTAACATCTACGAATCTATTGTAGCAATGTCCAAAAGATCGAATCAAATCAGTTCTGAAATCAAAGAGGAATTAACGTCAAAGCTTCAGGAATTTGCAAGCAACACGGACAATCTTGAAGAGATCTTTGAAAACAGAGAGCAAATTGAAATCTCTAAGCATTACGAGGGTCTTCCTAAAGCCACTGCTATTGCAGCGCAAGAGCTTTTGGATGATAAAATCTACGTAAGACACACAGAGGAAGAAGAAAAATAAATGTACGGCAAACGCATTCTTCTCGGAATAACCGGAGGTATTGCAGCGTACAAAATTGCGTATCTCATACGCAGCTTAAAGAAACAAGAGGCAGAAGTCAAATGCATAATGACTCCTGCCTCTTCTGCATTTATAAGCCCCTTAGTTGTCTCTACACTTTCAGAAAATGAGGTCGCTATTGAATTTTGGAATAAAGAAACAGGGTCATGGAATAACCATGTAGCGTATGCCGAATGGGCCGATGTTTTTCTCATTGCGCCGGCTACCATGAATACCGTTGGAAAGATGGCAAATGGTTTATGTGATAACCTTTTGCTAGCTACCTATTTTTCGATGAAAGGCAAAACCATTATCGCTCCGGCAATGGATCTCGATATGTACAAACATCCAAGCTTTTTAAGAAATATGGATACGTTGACAAAAGACGGTGTTTCGATAATTCCAGCGGAGAATGGAGCACTCGCAAGTGGGCTTGAAGGAGAAGGAAGAATGGCAGAGCCAAATAATATTGAGAACTTCTTAAAAGAATACTTTAAGGATACGGCACCGAAAGGTGATAAAAAAATCTGTATTACTGCAGGTCCAACACAAGAGGCGATAGATCCAGTCCGGTATATTTCAAATCATTCTTCTGGGAAGATGGGTTTTGCAATTGCAAAAGCNGCCTTATTAAGAGGATATGAGGTTGAACTCATTTGTGGACCAACACAAGAAGAATTAGTTCATCCAAATCTTAACAGAACGAATATAAAAACGGCAGAGGAGCTCTTAAAGGCGGTGCAGAATTGCTGGCAACAATGTGATTTAGGTGTTTTTTCTGCGGCTGTGGCAGACTTTAGACCTGCAAAGATGTCAAGTACCAAACTCAAAAAAGGAAGCACGGAGGAAGCTATTGATCTTGTTCAAAACCCAGATGTTTTAAAATGGGCATCCTTTCATAGGAATAATAACCAAAAAGTCGTTGGATTTGCATTAGAAACAAATAATGAGCAAGAAAACGCGTTGTTGAAGTTAGAGCGCAAGAACTTGGATTTGATCGTCCTAAATTCTACGCAAGATGAAGGAGCGACTTTTTGTGGCGAAAAGAATAAAGTAACTATCTTCGATAAGAAAGGTCTTGTGTGTGATTTAAAGCTTCAGACTAAGTTTGACGTCGCAGTAAACCTTATTGATATCATAGAAAAATTAGATGCTTAAAAAATTTCTCCTTTTTATTTTACTTATTTCATTGTGCAATGTTCACGCACAGGAGCTTAATTGTCAGGTCTCAATTATTACGGATGCGAAGCTAGAAGTTACAACAACAGAGCAGCAGGCATTAAAACAGCTTGAAGAGGTCATTTTTGATTTCATGAATGGTACAAAATGGACCAAGGATAAGTTTACAATGGAAGAACGCATCAACTGCTCGGTTCAATTGCAAATTACCAATATCCCATCGATGGGGACNTTTAGCGGTTCTATTCAGGTGCTTATGAGTNGGCCTTCTTTCAATTCAAGCTACAATTCACTCGTTTTNAATTTTTTGGATGAAAATGTNGTGTTTTCTTATTCTAGGAATACTCCATTATANTATGCNAAAAATGCCTTTAGAGACAATCTCTCGTCGATTTTATCTTTCTATGCCTTATTTATCATTGGGATGGATTATGATTCGTTTAGTCCTAATGCTGGAACGCCATTCTTTACTGAGGCGCAGCAAATTGTGTCTAATGCTCAACCTTCAGGTGCAGCAGGGTGGAAGGCAAGTGAAACGGGAAAACGGAATAGATATTGGTTGGTTGACAACGTACTTCAGCAGCTGTTTCAACCGCTTCGAGACTGTAATTACGCTTATCATAGAAAAGGAGTAGATAAACTATATGAAGATAAGGATAAAGGTATTAGAGAGATTTACAAAGCAATGCTTAAGCTTAAGCCCGTTGTTCAAACAAGACCAAACACTGTAAATATTATCAATTTTGTCTATTGCAAGACCGATGAGCTCAAAAGTCTTCTAGCCGAATCGGACACCAAACAAAAGACAGATTTTGTGAACCTTCTGAAAAGATTAGATCCAGGGAATAGCTCAAAATTTCAGTCGATATTAAATTGATTCATGATTCAAAAACTACGCATCTCGAACTTTGCGTTAATCGAAGATTTAGACCTAGATTTAAATGAAGGTTTTACAGTGCTTACAGGTGAAACTGGTTCAGGGAAATCAATTCTTCTGAATGCCTTCACTTTACTTCTTGGTGAGAGAGCACACGTTAGTTTAGTAGGTCCCTATGGAAAGAAAGCAATCGTAGAGGCCCAGCTAACTGCCTCTTCAGATGATCAATTGTTTTTCCAGCAGCATAACCTAGATTATGATCAAATCATTCTCCTGAGGAGAGAAATTGTTCGAGATGGCAAATCACGTACTTTTATCAATGACTCCCCGGTCTCTGTGGCTGTTCTTAAGGCATATTCTGCACAAAAGCTTATGGTTCATTCACAGTACAATACCTTTGAGCTAAAATCAAAGGCCAAGCAATTGGAATTATACGATTTGCTGTCTGGAAATGAATATAATGTAGAAGCCTTTTCAAAGCGCTATGATGATTATAATGCATATTCAGAAAAGCTAGAAATACTAAAAACGAAGTATAAAAAACAAAATCAAGACCGTGATTACAATCTCTTTTTAAAAGAAGAGTTAGAAGGACTAAGGCTTAATGACATTGATTACGCTCAATTAGAGGGCGAACTTTTTAAGCTTGATAACGCAGAGGAGATTCAGTCTATTCTTGGTGAAGTCTCCGAATTTACAGCCGACGGAGGCGTATATTCAAAAGTAAAGTCATTTGTATATCGACTTGAACGACTTGGGGCGAAGGATCAATCACTTAAGGATCTTTTAGAAAGACTTCATTCATTAGAGGATGAGCTTGGACAAGTAACCTCTGAGGCTTCGTATTATATTGATTCCATTGAGGTTGATTCAGATAGAAAAGACTTTGTAACCAAGCAATGGGATGAATTCAATAGACTGCTTTTAAAGCATAATTTATCTAACCAAGATGAGCTTGTTGCATTCTTTGAAGGCCTATCAAAAAGTGCACACCATTTAGAGGAACTACACCAGAAGATTCAAGACATGGAGGCCAAGCAAAAAGCCATGAAAGCTACGTTAATTGAATCAGCAGAAAGCCTTCATCTTGAGAGGCTTAACAAACGAAAAAAGATTACAGAATCCTTACAAGCTGACCTGTATCAGTTGAAGCTAGCAGAA
>NYTQ01000074.1 GCA_002683585.1 Cryomorphaceae bacterium | reverse complement strand
GTTATCAATGGATGGTCCTTCGAACTCTTCCTTTGTGCAGGTATATAGAAAACATATCAGGCCCAGAAAAAGAATAAGTTTTGTTTTTAGGTTCATAAGGCGACGGATAAAATGAATAATAGTCTGTTGTATTTGTAATCTGAATAAGATTGGTCTGTAAATGTCATGCCCCACCAATTGTACTGAAGGTTTGCGTAGACATTGTCTCGTATTTTATAGAGCATTCCAATGGAGAGCATATGGTCTTTTTGGTTGACTTGCGTTGAGGTAAAATAGGTGATATCACCATAATTGTCCCGTTCTGTCAAGAACTCATTTCCATTGGCATTGAATTGTTTGTAAGACGTTTGAATGAAAAACTTTTTGGCTAGCTCCATATTTAATGAGGCATTGACCTGGTGGCTAAATAAATTTATAGAAGAAACAGCATCTCCGCCTCTGCTTGTTAGCTCACTTTCTGAGGAGGCAGAAAAGCTGAGCTCTTTTTTCCAGTGAAGCCAGCGGTGTAGATTGACTTTAAGTGCCGCTTTTACAAGTCCAAAGCTTCTTTTTTCTGCGGTTCCTTGACCAATCACTTCCTTGAAAAAACCTGCATTTATTTTACCAAGGAAGACCTTGTTTTTGTTATTGAGCCTTGCTTTGAGATAGACTCCACTTCTGTTAGGCGTCGCATCTCCATAAGGGAGCACATTTGAATAAATAGGATTGAAGACCATCAAATTACTTGACAGGTCTTGGTTATAGATTTGATCGTCCGCTACAAGGTCAAACACAGAGGTTGGTCTTGTCATTGACATATTGGTATANAGCGGATAAATCGTATTGCTATTGCCCGCNGCATAGTTCAAACGCCTCGTTTGTGCACCTGCACTTCTAAAATTAGGATCCACATAACGATAACCTACANTTAAGGANAGGGTTGAATCTTTCTTGCTGTATTTATTTTCTAGTTCAAAGAACATTCCTTTTGTNTCGTTTGAGGTTGAATCCGCCATTTCATTCTCGAGCTCAGAGTGTAACCAATGCCTTTGAGAGAAACCAGTTTCTAGTTTCTGCTCAAAGCGATGCTTGTCGTTTCCAAAATGATGAAGTAATGCCATGTCATAAACAGGATTTCNTACAGAGATGTTTTGCGTACCACTAGATGCAACTTCAAATAAGCTTACATAATTACCTGATAATGTGAGTCTTTTATTTATTTCTGAAACCATTGATCCTCCTGAGAGTAAAAGNTCGCTTGAATAAGTAGTACCGCTAATTGCACTAGAACCTCGAGGTCGAGTNACNAANAAGTCAAANGCTAANGTTCTGATAAANCGGTCAAANTTAAAGGAGAAATCAGTCTGAATCCCCTGTAAACGCCATCTGTTTTCGGTNTAAAAGTTTTCGTAGTGAATGATGTCACGGTAGGGTTTTAGCATGTCATTTTCATAACCTGAAAGCTCTTCATCGTAATTGTAAAGTGTGAACCTGGACTGTTTAAGAAAAATGTCACCTACACTAAATCTAATCTTATCATTGATGGTTCCTTTTGCCCTGAGCTGGCGAACATTAATNTCAGTTCCTGAACCGAAAAAGCTGCCAAATGAATTTCGTATCCTAAGCTGAGCAAAAATTTCAATATCCTTGATCGGGTTGACGTGGGTGTTGAGGTCTAAAAGATTATATCCATTCGATGCATTCTTAGCAGATACNGTATCTTCTGTATTGTTTTTGTCCATGGCATCACGTGCAAAATAAGAGCGGGCCTGTCCGTCAAACCAAATCTTGTCTTTCATTTGNGCNTGCAGCTCATTGACAGAGCCGAAGACTGNACAAGCAACAAGTAAAAGCGTTAAGCATCTTTTCATAGATTAAAAATTTATTTTCAATTCAAGCATTGTTTCCCATCCCTTCAANTGGTTTTCTANAAAATTCGGGTCAAAGTAGCGGTATTGGTTGTAGCGGAAAAACACCATTACATTTTGTCCGATTTTATAATCTATACCAAAGCCCAAGAGTGAGTTCTTTTGGTTTCTTGAGTTCGTATACCTGAATAATTTCTCCCAACCTAAACGCTCAAAAAAGGTGTTCGTTGCAGTAGCATCAGGATTATCCCCTAGATCTGTAGAAGTATTGCCTAATATTTTCTCGATACCATAGCTCAAAACCAAGACCGCTTTTTCATTCAGCTCAATACTGAAGTCTAATTCTTCGCTGAGCTGGCTAATGAGCGCTTGCTCCCCAATTTGAGGAAGTGCTTTTAAGTTTTTTTGACATGAATTCAGCCGCGTTAGAGAGAAAATATAGTAGTTCTTTCCNAAAATCTTATTGCTGTATTTTGCCTGAAATTCAATAGTATTGAAAAACTTTTTAAAGTTTGCCAGGCCATTGGCACTCGTATCGGTGATATTGACGTTTTCAAAAACACCTCTATAGGTTGAGTTTAATGCGTTNTANGGTCCCCAGTTTTGNGCAAATAAATAGATTCTAGACAGTGTTTGGCTATTTACATTATGAATGTATGACAATGCTGCATAGGATGTGTCAATTTCTGCAAAGACGCCAATGCCTCCATTTAGCTTAAGCTTACCTAAATTAATGTCTGCATTAATAGATGCTCCTTGTCGATTGTTNACAGGAAANCCCAGTCCGACCATGGGACTTTGATATGGTGTTCTGACGGTTGTTCCGATTCCTGCAACATTCGGGAATACTTCAAGCACAGATGTATTTAAAAAGTTACCCGTAACATTTACAAATTGGGGTGAAATTCTATAAAGCTGAACATTCAAAGGAACCCTGGTTGTTTTTGCAGTTTTGATGTTTAAAAGGATCGCCTCGCCGTAACCGAGTGTCCTAAGCGGATCTCGATAGTTCCCGAGTCCTAGCTCCATTTGGACTTGTATTTTACTCCATTGCTTATCCAATTCGAGGGTATGAATAAAATAGTTTCTTCGCTCATCGCTCAAAGAATCTGTATCTGCCCATGAGGAAAGATAATTATAGGCAATTTTAAAGGAAGGGCTGAGCATGTTTTTCAGCTGAAAGCATCCAGTGAAATTATCACTAGTTTCAAGTAAAGATCTATTGAAGTTACTTTTTCCAATGACTCCTTTTACTGAAAAATTGAATGGAAGCTTANTTCCTTGAAGGAAAATACCCTGAAATGCACGGCTTCCGTANCGAATNCCTTGNTCAACCAATCCNCTATTGTAATACTTGGAATATCGGTNAATNGGTATTTTNTTCANNGGNGTNTGTGGNCTTCTTTCAAAAATGCTAATTCTATTGAATGAACGGTTTCCCCATACGGTCAAACGGCTTTGTCTNTACCAGGATACACCGCCAGACTTAAGGTTAAAGGTTCCNAATTTNGTAGCAATCGATGTNGTNAGATTGAGCCCGAGATTTAGTGTTAAAGCTTTCGTATGTTCNGGAGAGGGTCCTTTGTAAAGACTATTAAGCATGAGATCCGCCCCAAAAGTNATGTTATCCCTAGTTTTTCCGTTGAGCTTTAAAAGAAACATGGGCTCCCTGTAGGCGTCTCCCGAGCTAATCACTGTAGTTTTTCCGCTATTGTTGGGAAATGTCTCTTGTTGGTTTCTAACAAAGCCTAAAAATCGATAGAAACCTGAAAAAGTAATCGCGCTTGTTGGATTCTTAAAGCTCAAACTATTGCTGCTAAAGGGTTTTTGTGGAGAAAGGGTGTCTTGAGCAAATGAAGCACCTAGCCAAAAAACTAAAATAAAACGAACTAAGCCCTTCATTACATACAATGTGTGTATATTTTACACTAAGGTACTAAATTAAATATTTTGGGACATCACTTTTTCTAACCTTAGTCAATTAAATATACGATAATAAAAGTGTAAAAAATGAAAGATGAAAAATGTATTTAAGGACTGATGTCTTTTACGCATCTAAAGCCTGTATGACTCATTCCTGTATCCTGTGAATTGGGCATTCTCGCCGATACTCNGTAGCTTGAGCAGTAGCTATCGTTACATAAAAAAGATCCTCCTCTTATGACACGTTTTGGATCATTTGGTTCCAAAGGATAGCTCCATGTTTTAGGTCCCTTTGGATTTTCTTGTATTTCATTTTTACTGGGAACTGAATAATAGCTTTCGTCATACCAATCAGAACAGATNTCCCAGACATTTCCAGCCATATCATAAAGTCCGTAACCATTTGCTTGATATTGCATTACAGGGGCGATACCTTCAAAGCCATCTGCCTTTGTATTGTGGGTAGGGAAGACCCCTGTCCAATAATTGCATTTTGGTATTCCTTTTTCTACAGACATATTTCCCCAAGGATAAACCTGNTTCTTTAATCCGCCTCTTGCTGCCCATTCCCANTCGGCCTCTGTGGGTAGTCNTTTACCGCACCATTTTGCATAGGCAAGAGCGTCNTGATAACAAATATGTACAACAGGTTCTTTTTCCTTATCTAGAATATTGCTTTCTGGACCGTCAGGATGTTGCCAATCGGCACCTTTGGTCCATNGCCACCATTGAGAAATATCAATGAGGTTGTAAATATCATCACTTTGGAAAAAAACCATCGATCCAGGTTGAAGGACATCAGCGTTCGGTTTAGGTGTATGCTCAGGTAGCTGCTTTTTTAAAATNTTCCAGTCAATTTCCTGTTCTGCAACGGTTTTGTAACCAGTGGCAGCGACAAATGCCGAGAACTGAGCGTTTGTTACCTCATGAATATCCATGTAAAACCCATTTACTTTTACGCGATGCTGCGGTAGCTCTCTTTTGAGCGCCATTCTAGGATTGCTTGCGCCCATGGAGTATTCACCTCCTGGGATATAGGCCATCTTCATTGTCGAATCTTGAAGACAATACAATGAATCATCAGAAGAAACTTGTGGTTTATTCAATGTTTCTTTGAGCAGGTGTTTTGTTCTTGAATTCTCACAGCAAGCTTTTTCACAATTATTGCCGGTACTGTCCTTNGNNTTTTGGAGCGNGTCGTTGCAAGCGCNAATGAAGANCAACGAAAGTAGAAAAGGGNTATGTTTTATGGTCAAATTNAACATATCAATAGTTTGAATTTATTTCTTTGAGAGGCGTCTTTTTCCAAGTAATTCCTTCTTGCCATTTTGGTGCATGTACCTCAGCTAGGTAATCGTCTAAAATCTTCTCTAACTCTTGTGCTTTATTCGGAAGATCCGCTACTAGATTTATTTGCTCCATCTTATCTTCAACTAAGTTAAAAAGTAAAATACTTTTATCATCCTGGAATTTAACCAGCTTATAATCTCCTTTTCGCACAGCGGAATGCGGTCGTTTCAGGGCAATTCCATTTTTATAGGGGACATGAAAGAATATTCCGTTGACAGCCCGCACGATTTCGTTGTCATTTTTATTTAAAAGAATAGATGCATAGCTACCTCCATCAATGTCGGTCAACTTACTTTCTTTATTTCCAGCGAGCTCAATTAGGGTAGGCAAGAGGTCTGTTCCAGAAACCGGTGTTGCCGATTCGGAGCCTTGCTTGATTCCTGGTCCTGCAATCACAAGCGGGACGCGCACGCCACCTTCTAAAGCATCCCATTTTCCTCTGCTCAATGGATAATTATAGCTTTTTTCATATTTTTTTCCTCCAGGTATATTCGGTACAGAACCATTGTCAGACATATAGATGATATACGTGTTGTCTTCAATGCCCAATTCTTTTACCTTTTCTAAAAGGATACCAAGCCCCTCATCTAAATCTAATGTCATGGCTGCAAACCCTCGATGTTTTTGTTGGGCTCCCGTAGGCTTATTCTCTAGCTTCAAATAGCTGCTTTCTTTTGATTCAATGTCCGCATGTACCGCATAATGGGAAATTTGTAGATAAAAAGGTTTTTCCTCTTCGGTACTCGATTTCATAAATTCAATGGCTCTATCTGTAAGCGAAAAAATATTTTTTGGGTCTTCTTTGTAAGCATGTATCCACTGAGTTTTGTCGTTAATGAAGTGCCCATCTTTATTTTTGGTAGGACCATCGCTTACATCATATCCAAGCACTGATGGCTCACTTCCCATTCCCCATTTTCCGAAATGTGCTGCTCTATATTGACTATTGATGTTTTTAAGTGCTTTAGGGATGCTTGTAAATCCCTCATGGTCAATGTGGTCTGTATTCATTCCAACACGAATCAGTGAAAGCCGTGCGGGTGTTTTTCCGAATTGAAGGCTATATCTTGATGGTGCACAGACTGGCGCCCCAGCATATGCATCAGAAAAACGAATGCCTCTTTCGGCAAGTAATTCTAGATTTGGGGTTTCGAAGTAATCACTTTTCGAGCCTGGTTCATTATGCATCATTTGTACTGATGTGCCATTCCAGCCTTGGTCATCTGCCAGAATAAGTATGAAATTTGGGGGAGGCTCCTCTATTGTTTTTTCTTTTGAAGCATCAGCCGTATTACAAGCAAAAAGCAAAAGTAAAAGCAAAAGCAAAATTGAAATAGAAAAAANTGCCTTTTGCATCAANTCGACTGAATTTTCTTCAATNGCTTTNTTTAATCTCATGGTTATAATNTTGTCTTGTTCGGTATTTAGCTTNNATGAATTTTGTATAAAATTGCTGAATTATTTTTCTTTTAAATAGGTTCTTTTTCCATGTTCATCATGCAAATCACCAAATGTAATGTTCTTTGCCTTCGGCATGGATTTGGCATTTTCAATCTGTCTACCAAGACCATCTGGCNTAATAGATGCTTGAGAAATTCGTTGCTCAAGTACCATTCTTAGTGAATCCTTGACTTCATTATAATTTTCGTTTGACGCAAGATTTATAAGCTCGCTTTTATCATTTTGNTGGTCGTACAGCTCATAACCTAGTGCACCCTTTTCACCCCATGCTGTGAGACGGTAGCGCTTGGTTTTAATCGAATACCCATTGCGCCATCTAGTCAGTGCGCTTCCTCTGACTAAAGCATTTTGGTCCTTCATTACTACCTGTAAACTTTTTCCAACGACATGCTCAGGTATTTTGATNTTGGTAAGCTCCATNAGCGTAGGGTATAGGTCAATAAGCTCGACAGGGCTCATCGTTCTTTTTGCGGCTATCGCTGTGTTTTCCGTTGGAGGCATTGAGATGATTAATGGAATTCTTGTAGCATTTTCAAAAAGCGTTTGTTTTTGCCAATGTCCGTGTTCTCCCATGTGATAACCGTGATCCGAGGTAAATACAACAATGGTATTTTCATCCAATCCGGAAGCCTCAAGATGGTCAAGGACNCTACCTACCTGNGCGTCAACAAATGAGATAGTCGCATAATAGGCTTCTTTGATTTCTTGAGCCAGTTCTTTTTCGANATTCAGCTGGACTTTTTTTGCTCTAATTGATTTCGCAGCAGGTTCAGGAAGCGTTTTAAGATAGCTATCCGAACTCTNAGGAATTTCAATTTCTTCTCGGTCATAAAGCGAAAAGTATTTTTTTGGCGCGACAAAAGGAGTATGTGGTCTGAAAAAACCTACAGCCAGAAAGAAGGGGGTGCCACTTTCAGAGAAGCCATCTAGTTTTTCAATGGCTTCATTTGCCCCAATACCGTCTGTCTGCTCCTCGTCNTTCCCGTCTGCAGCAAGCCAGCTTAAGGTACCGCCATACCTTCTTGGAATAAGGGTGTTGATTTTATGTTCTTCAATTTTNTCNCTTCCATATGGATTNACAGTTTGATCCCAAGAATAGATGTCATCATTTCCAGATGTGCCAATAGCACTCGGGTTATCATAGTGAAACATTTTCCCGATGCGCACAGATTGATAGCCTTGCTGTCTGAATCGTTGACCGAGCGTTATAACGTCGGGAACTGAGTTCCGGAGGTTCATGTTGTTCTCAGTAATCTTGGTTTGATTCGTATACATACCCGTCATAAATGAGGCACGTGAAGGGCCACACAATGGGTATTGATTATGTGCGTTTTCGAAAACAATTCCCCTTTGGGCAAGTCGGTCAATATTCGGAGTATGCACCACATTATTTCCGTAAGCACCTAAATCACAGTTTAAATCATCTGCAATAATGAATAATACATTGAGCTTTTTTCCTGATTTTGCGGAGGATTGCTTTTTTACTTTTTTAGATTTTTCAGCATTTTGACAGCTGAATGCACCTAGAAGTATGCTCATAAAAAGTACTTGGAAAATCCTTTGCCTCATTTAAACAGTTTTAAAAAAAGGATTATCGTTTACTGATTACTAATTTTTTTGTCACCCACTTTTGGTTCACGAAACAGTTCAAAAAATAAAGGTCATTTGTGAGTTCCGTAGTTTCAATTTCTACCTTGCTTTTTTGTGGTTTCATTTCAAGAACGACTCTTCCTGTTAGGTCTTTAATTTTTAATGCTTCTATCGGGTCATTTGACTCTACAAATAAATTACCAAATGAAGGGTTTGGGTAGGTGTTCAGATAAATATTGTGTTCTATTACATCGATTGTATTTGTATTAAGGATGGTCATTTTTTGCCAATAAACAGTATCGAAGTTCGCAACGCCCCAAGGCGCTCTAAGTCCAAATCTAGCTACGGGACCTTCAAATAGGTCACCATTATCTGGTTCAGATTCAAGGTCAATGATGTAGGTGCTAAATTCCGTCATCCCTGTGTCTACAGCAAACCTCCAAGAACATATTTTGTCATTGCTTCCTGGAGGGTATGCAAATAATATTGCATTTGGATTTGCATTCACACCCACCGCAACGGGGTTCTTTAGTGTTATTTCTATTTGATTATAGGTCGTAGCATCAATTCCTAAGTCGGCTTGAAGGTTACCGCTTCTCATGATTGGGGTAGCATTAAACGCCCGCATCGCAATCGCTTCTGGTTGTGCAAAAAGTTGGCAGCCATTGTTTGTTTCTGAAGCCGAAACCCAACCCTCTTGAGAGTTTTGCCAATTATATTCTATTTGGCTACTGATGTAGTTTGTTGATAATACAAAAAGAATGAGCCCTATTGTATTTCGAAATGATATGTGGAGGCTTTTTTTCATGATTTTGAAGTTTAGTATGACTGCTTTTTTACTAAAATAGTATTTAGTTCTAAAGTAAAAAAATCTTATTGTTAAATCAACACTAAGTGTATTTTGAGGAAACAAAAAACCCGAACTAAAGTCCGGGTTTAATCAATGTGGAGTCGGAGGGGTTCGAACCCTCGTCCAAACAAGCAATTCAGATGCTTTCTACACGTTTAGTTTCCGCTTAGATTGTCGGGAAAAAGT